>CAIXME010000325.1 GCA_903920425.1 uncultured Pirellula sp.
GCTTCGTACATGGTCCTTGTTCCCAAGATCGCGGCGGATACCGTGCCCCCGACCATCGAGCCGATCGTCGCCTACATGAACGACCTGTTCACCAGCCCGTGTCCATTCCGTCCTGACGTAGTCCTGGATGTTTCAGAACATTGGGAGAGTGTTTTGTCGATGCTGGATTGCCACGAGTCCCAATTCTATGAATGGATGCCATGGATCGAGCGGATACTAGACCAAGTGCCTTTGGAGGTGGATGCTCGCCGAGCTTGGCTCGAAAAATGGTACCACGAAAAGACGTCACTACGGATTCCTCGCTTTTGGAAATCGCATGCAGGTCCACAACCTCGTTTGATTGAGGCCTACGAGTTTTCTGAGTATGCTGGCAAGCCTTGCAAAGAAAAAGTGGAATCCCTGTTCCCTGGAAAGAGGAATTAACGCATGGCGAAAAAGAAAAGCGATGGCCCAACCGATATCCTTGCGTCGGCGGCAATGCCTAATCCTGTCTCCGGTGTAATGCCTCAATCGCCTGTGCCTCAGCCTGCCATGATGCCGATGGGGATGGCCGCCAACCCAATGGCCACGAACCCGATGGCAGCCAATCCCATGTTCGCTATGATGCAGATGATGCAAAACATGATGGGTGCATCCGCTGCTATGCCAATGGGGATGGGCGGGATGGTCGATCCCAGCGCGCTGCCGTTTGCCAACAGCGCTCCTGCAGAAGACAACGATGCAGGATTGGATTCCGACATCATTCGCCCGATGCTCCTGAAATCGCGTATCAAGGATCAAATGGGCATTGCGATGGGCTGCGTCCTCGATGACCTTTGCTTGACCAACGATCGCAACCATTCACTGGGTGGTGTTCCGAAGGGATGCACCATCGCCCTCGCTGGACCTCCAGGAAAGGGGAAAACGAGATCTAGTTTGGCTGGTCTCGCCAAAGTTGCTCTCACCGGAGTGCCGGTCGCTTTTGTCGTTGCAGAAGAAGGATTCTACAACCCTCCCGAATTCGGACGCGATGATCTCTGCAGCCGAATGACCAAAATCGGCATGAAGGCTACGGGCCTCGGAGAAGAAGAATTTGCAAAGAAAGTATTGAGCAATGTCTTCGTCATGCAAAGCCAATATCATCGAGGAAAAAGCTGGGACGACTTTGTAGGGAAGTATCGTTACTTAGTCGAGAAAGAGAACATCCGTTTCGTCGTCATCGATTCGCTCAACATGCTGGATCCCACTCGCAATCGAACAGCGGATAATCTCTCGGCTCTGAAAACGTATAACCATGAAAAGGGGATCACCTGCCTTTGTATCGGGCAAATTCGTGATACCGGAATGCCAGTGGGGGGCGAAGCCCTCATGCATACCGCCGATGTCGTCTTCTTGGTGGAAGAACTAAGTCTCGGTTCCAAGGAGATCGCTGATTTTTGGGGCGGAAAGTACCGTGAAAAGATAGAAGTCGTTTCCGCTATCAAGAGCGTGACGACACCGATCCTACCTTACCCAATCCGAACAGACCGAGACCCAGAAACGGGTGTGATGATTGCGCACGCCGCACAACCAAAGGACTACCCGGTCCTGCCTGTTCGATAACTAGTAGTACTCGGAAACACGTTGATACGGTGTTTAGAACGCTTAGGCCTGCCTATTGCGGTGCTGGTAGGTCGCGGAATTGGAAACGCATGTATCCAATCGCATAACAAATCGAACCCAAGCAAATCAGCATGGTCACATAGGATAGCGGACCAAGCGTCGAACTCCATGTTGCTAATGCTGCAGAAGTTGTCGACGTCGATGAATCGTTCTTCAAAAACCAACACCAGGCGCTCGACGGTGTTCGGTGCACTGTTTGGACGATCCAGTCAGGTTGGTAGGCAGCAAGGAAACTAAAGGGTTTGAGCGAGCCCAATCTCGGCGTTGATTTCGATAAAATGAACAAAAGTAGCTGCAGAATGTAGAGGCTGATCGTCAGTCCAATAGTCCGCCAGCGAAATGAATCGAACGCGCTAATCATCACGCTCAATCCGAGAACCATAAACCCGAGCGAAAACAGATTCATCGTCGGAACAATATACAAGCTTGGAGAAACCAACTCGGAGAGCGGGGCCATCCGTTTGACAGACTGTTCGAACGGATTGTTCACGCTCCAATTAAGAACAGGGATGCGAATGCCAGCGGAATCCGTTATCGGGGTAGAGTTGGTCTCGATCCCCATGGTGATGCCGGCAAAAACCAACAAGCACAGCAAGAGCAATCCCGCTATCGTGACCACCGAGTGGGCCAAGAAAAGCTGTCGACGACTGATCGGTTGCGCCAGCAGCATTTCCATCGTCCCACGCCCTAACTCGCCGCTCACCACATCCGAACCGCGCGCGATACTCCAGACCAATACACACAAGATCAAAACCGGTTCGTCAAAAGTGAAACCGATCATACCGTGGTAGGTCAGGAATTGTTCCAGGGGGACCGGTGAAAACTTTTCAAAGGCACGAAACTGTTGCAAAATCGGTGCGAAGCCGCTCAGCTCGAATTGGCTGACTGTCCAAATTCGAACCCAAGGAAAGAAAAACAAAACCGCGGCACACGCACACCAAAGCAACATGGCTTCGTTTGCGTATTTTTTCAAAAGAATCCGAAACATCGTTTTCCGGTCGGTTGGAAAGAGATCTTAATGCTAGCGGTAACCCGAATCCGGTTGGCTATGTTCACAGTCTAGCAAAAAGGCTAGTGGATGCTGGGAATTGCAAATTCCAGCACCCATTTTTAAAAAAGAGTGCAAGGATATTGCCCCGAGTCGCATATATCCTTGTGCAGGAGTTCGGACGTCGATCTTCCATTTCCCCCAAAAAATCGGTTTCTCCATGTCGCGCTGGCCTGATACCCGAATTAGCCTGATCCGTCGCTTGGCCAATAGCGACGATCGAGGGGCGTGGGAGTACTTTGAAACTCACTACCAGCTGCCGGTTTACCGATTCGCGAGAAGTCGCGGACTGCAACCGGACGAAGCGTTAGATGTGGTGCAAGAAGTGATGCTCGCTGTCCATCGGACCGCCGAGGGGTGGCACACGTCGGAACGCATCGGTAGTTTTCGAGCATGGTTAGCAGAATCCGCCAGACGCATTACGTTGCAAGTGACTCGACAACGGGCTCGCATCGGTCAAGGAGTTGGAGGGGGCGGATTCGAGGCTGCACTCAACGCTCAACCTGCTCCTTCCCCCGAGCAAGACATCGATGAGCAGCGTTGGGCTTTTTATTGTGCTACCGCGGTTATTCAAAAAGAGGTAAAGCCAGAACACTGGCTTGCATTTTGGAAGACCGCGATTGAGGGCAAAACGGCCGAGCAAGTGTCCGTGGAAATGGGTATGAAAATAGGGTCTGTTTACTCCGCAAAATGCCGCGTACTAGCAAAGATAAAGTCGGCGGTCGAAACCCTAGCAAGACAATCCGAAGGCGAGGTTCCCGATCATGAATCCAAGTGATTGCCGCTGGGGTGATCGCAAGTGGGCAGAGCAACTGCTGGGCGATCAACTCGGTGAACTAGAAGCGTTCCAATTCGAAGAGCACTTGGAGCATTGCGCAACATGCCAAGCGAACTTGGTCGAGGTTGCAGGTGGAAAGCACACGCTCCAATACGCACGTGATTTATTGGGTAGTTCCGTCGAGCTTCCACAATCGCCACCGGTGCTCGCTCTGGACGATACCAAGGCTCTGCCGCTCAACGAAGCAGAGGGCGTGCCCATTACTCGGGACTCACTCGCGGTTGAACTATCGATATTGGGGCCAACGGACGACCCGAACTACCTAGGGCGCATCGGAAATTACGAAGTGCAAGGAATCATTGGACGCGGTGGAATGGGCGTCGTGTTTAGAGCGCTCGATCGCGCCCTCAACCGACATGTCGCAATCAAGGTCCTCGATCCCTCTATGGCAAGCGTTGACACGGCCCGACAACGCTTCGCCATGGAGGCTCGAGCGATGGCTGCGATTTCGCACGAGCATGTTGTTCCTGTTTACACTGTCGACGAGCATCGCGAGTTACCCTACTTTGCAATGGAGTACATTCCTGGCGGTACACTCGAGTCTCGCATTCGAAGTCAAGGTCCGCTAGATACTCTTTCTGTTCTGCGTATTGCTCGCCAAATCGCACTCGCATTGAGCGCTGCCCATGAATGCGGACTAGTGCATCGCGACATCAAACCTGCGAACGTCCTCTTGGATCGAGGTGTGGAACGAGTTCGAGTTGCTGACTTCGGTCTTGCTCGGGTCAGTAGCGAAGCTAGCCATACACGAAGCGGATTTATTGCTGGAACACCTCAGTTCATGTCACCAGAACAGGTACGTGGCGAAGTATGCACGCAACAATCCGACCTCTTTAGTCTCGGTAGCGTGATGTACGCGATGTGCACTGGGGTCTCGCCCTTTCAGTGCGAATCCATTTACGGAACCATGCAACGTGTGGTGAACGACGTCCCTAGGCCTATTAGGGACATTGCACCAGAGACGCCTGAGTGGCTTGCACGCTTTATCGACGTTCTTATCAATAAGGACTCTCGAGATCGTTTTCAGTCCGCATCCAATGTTGCTGAGCTTCTCGAGCGAGAGATCGCTTATTCACAAAACCCATCTGCATCCAACAAGCCCGATCGAACTCAATACTCCGTCCCAACAATCCGGCCGATGTGGATGCAGCAGGCATTCTGGTTGGCCGTATTGCCCATCGCCTTGGCCACCATTTGGCTAGCCTTTGCATTCGTCCCCGGCGTTGTGAAAGATCAACAGCAACATGCAGAGGTAATGCAACCTAGCGTGACTGTTTCCACAGTAGAGATCCTGTGGAACAAAGATGATGTCAAGGGATTCAGCCGAACCTTATTCCATTTGGAACGCCAACTCTTTTCAACGGAACCAGTACCCGCAACGGATCCCTGGGACCGAGAGATTCGCGATTTGACAAGGAAAATAGAATCGTTCGAAGAGCGACTTCCGTAGTTTATTTTTGACCTTACCCAATTGTCCCCTAAAGGAAAAAACATGAAGAGAAAATTCATTTACGCATCTGCCGGCATCGTCGCACTTTCAGGCTCGTTAGCATGCTGGACTATTGCTCAAGAAGTAGCCAAGACACAAGCCGATTTGAGTGTTGCGGGAAGTGGCGCGGCAGCAGGAACCACCATTTCACAATCAAGCGTGCAAGGAGCAGTGACCGTCAATTCATCCGTAGTTGGGGATGAGGCAGCTGTAGTTGCAGTGGATAATGTTGCAACTTCTGGGGTCGCAAGGGCTGGGTCTCCCGTAAGAAGCTTTGCCACGACCAGGGTAGTTAATGGCGACGACTTAAAGCTGGGTGGCGAACTTCGCAAGCTGCTCGCTGTATATTCTGCGGCTGATAGCCAAGAGAAGAAAAATAGTATCATCTCGCAAATCGAAGGTGTTGTGAACAAGCAGTTCGATCTACGCCAGTCTGCTCGCTTGCAAGAACTGCAGAATCTAGAGGATCAGCTAACCAAGCTAAAGGACGTTCACGCGAAACGAGCTTCGATGAAAGAGCAGATTGTAGACGAACGGGTTCAACAGGTACTGCGAGAAGCCGAGGGACTAGGTTGGGGTAATTCCGAGGGAGCTCCAGCTTGGTCGCAAGACTCCTTTGGTTACGGCCTTAGCACTGCACCTGGAGCATTACCACCACTCAGCTTTAGCACTGCACCGGGTGTCGTACCAGCTATCGTGGCACCGACCCCGTCTGCAACCGTACCGTCAGCTATGCCCCCGCAGTTCCCAACGAGAGCAGCTCCAGCAACCGCTCCCGCGTCGTCAGCCTCGCCAAGGTAGTTCTTACTTCCGTTTTGCGACCAAACTGACAAAACGAAACAGGCTACATCTTCAGTGCATTGGTGTAGACTTGGAGAATCTGAAAGAAGATCAAAAAGATCGCAGTGATAATCATGGCTGCGATCATGATCCAAACAGCAACACCGGCAACAACTGCTAGTTGCTTGAGCGCGATCTGGGATTTCTCCCGGTAAATGAGCGCCATGCGTTCAAGCGATTCACTATCCGAACCGCTCATCTCGCCTACCTCGAGCGCCTGAATGAAATCGCTCGGCAGCACTTCGGGAGCGGCCAGCGATTCCGAAAAGGTCTTGCCTTGTCCGATAGCAGCCAAGGTCTGATCGATGCCGGAGATGTAATAGAAATTTCCGGTGCTCAGCAATGCGTCTCGCACGCTCCGCTTGGCGTCTACTCCCGCCCCTAGCATCATCGATAGAGTCATCGACAATCGAGAGAGCGCTGTCGTTGTGAACACTGTTCCAATTACCGGTACATTGCGAACCAACGGAACCAAGGTTTTGTGACAGCCAAACCAATTTTTCCAGATGCCGAATGCAACCAATCCGATGGTGCCAAACAGAGTCCCGACGACGCTGATGAACAGCAATACGCCTGTGCCACCGCGAAGGCCGATGCCCGTTAAATCAAATGCAGGTTCTTGTGGAGAGCCGGACTTGAAAAACCCATTGATATAGATCATGCCGCACGCGATCAAAATCGCGAGCATGAGTTGGATGACCGGGAAAGTAATCTGCGAAATGAAATCGCTTCTGGTCTTCTTGAGATCTTGATAGAAGTCCGCCATCTCGCGAAAAGTGCGGTCCATGCCTCCCGCATGTTCGCCTGCATCGATCATTTTGACGAGCAAAGCTGGAAAGTAGTTTCCTTGACGCGACATGGCTTCCGAGAGCGTAAAGCCGTTCCGCAATTCCTGCTCAAGATTCTTGGCAACTTCGCGGTGTCGAGGTGGTCCAGCCTTGGATTCCAAGTCGAGCAATCGCAATAGATCCACCCCTGACTTCAATCCAGTTGCCATTCGCCGGCAGAATCCTTCCAAAACCTTCAGCGAAATTCCACCGAGCACTCGCTCCAAAAAGCGAGATTCGATTGGTTCCTCTTTCGCGCGATTGGCTGCGGTTTTACTCGATTTGGAATCCAAGGATTCGGAAGGCATAAAGAACCTCAATAGCTTCGGTCGATGGCTTCAAAAACGCGATGAAAAATGTGACCCCCGCTTTGTTGGTCCGTTGGGACATTGTTACTCGTATTGGAATGATTTACTAGCAACACGTGCGAATTCTCTCTGAGCGGTCAATGGTTTGCGGGTTGTCGCGGAATGTGCGATTCGGCAATTGCTGGTGGTGAATCGCTCGGTTTGAAAGTAGATTGGAGCGGAATTAACCCATACCTAGCATTTACCCGTCCCTGGACGTTCAGCCCTATATCGATGACCCAAGAGTACAAAGAACCGTCGCACGGTGTTTTGCCAAAACGCGTAGAAGCAAAGGAGGCACTGCGCTTTCCTCCAGGCGTTCCTCAAACGGAGCCAATCCATTTGAGTGGAGCATGGATCATGGAGAGCACCGAGCAGGCTGACGCATTGCTGGGCGGTGCTGTTCCTGGATTTGTCTATCGACGCGATGGCCACCCCAATGCAGCCTCACTTGCCGATGCGTTGCGCATTATGCATGGTGCAGATCAAGCGATGGTGACTGCTCAAGGAATGAGCTCGATTTCCATAGCCGCCATGTCTTTGTTAAAACCAGGTGATCGTGTCCTGTTAGGTCAGCCCCTCTATGGACGCACTTCATTCTTTATTAAGAACGACCTCGGCCGATGGGGGATCCAGTTCGAAGATGTGGATGTGACGGATTACGATGCTTGGAAATCGGCACTCGAGAAACCTGCCCGCATGGTGATTCTCGAAACGATCACCAATCCTCGAATGTCGGTTCCCGATATTGAATCCATTTGCAAATTGATCCATCAAGCCCATGGGCCAGCGATTGCGGAGTCGGGACCGGTCGTGATGGTCGATAATACGTTTGCTACTCCTGCCCTTTGCCAGCCGTTAGCACTCGGTGCGGACCTCGTGGTGGAGAGCCTCAGCAAATTTGTTTGTGGGCATGCCGACGCAATGCTCGGATTGCTGTGCGGGCGAAACGAGATCTGGGGGCGTATGCGTCAAACGATGGTGTCCTTTGGAATGACCAGCAGCCCGCTCGATTGCTGGTTGACGCATCGCGGACTGGCATCGCTCAATGTCCGTATGGCGCATGCTGCCGCGTCAGCAAACGAGTTAGCTCATGCGATCGCGGGCCATCCCCGTGTTCAAGCGATCGACTATCCCGGGCTAGCAGACCATCCTGACCATCAAATTGCAAAAAAGCAATTCAATGGATCATTTGGCAACATGCTGTCCATCCATCTAAAGGGTGGTTTGAGCTCGGCGCAGCGTTTTATCACAGCAGTCGCTGATGATATCCCCTTCTGCCCAACGCTTGGTGAAGCACAAACAACGCTAAGTCACCCCATGTCTACAAGCCATCGCTCGTATAGCCCGGAATTGCTGCAGTCACTCGGCATCAGCGGTGGGACCCTGCGATTCTCGATTGGACTTGAACCCACCAGCTCCTTGATCGGAAAGTTCCTCAATGGCTTGAACCATTGCGATGACTAAGCCCTGATCACTGCTTGGTTAGCTGGCTCGCAGTCATCGCGAGTTGAAGAAATTCTGCGCGTAACCCGTTTGAATCTTTCCCTAAGTTATCTCTGGCTGTCGAGATGACCCAATCCCAGCTTGCGTCACCAGCGTAGGAACTGTCTCGCAAGAGCATTCCATATGCGAGGACGCTCGCGGCAAATCGAAAATCGGAAGAGGCCGTAGCTGCGACTTCTGTTTTGTCCACTCGCAGTTGGAATTCCTTGCTGTCCTCTTCATCGGGTTGTTTGTATCGTAGGTTCACCGTGAGCATGGTGGGTGAGTCTGCCGCTGCATTCGATTTTCGCTCTACGAACTCGGATTCTCGTCCAACATTGTTGGGAGGAGTCACGCCAGTGGGAACCAACTCGTAAAAAGCTGTGACCGTGTGGCCCGCCCCGACTTCGCCGGCATCCTTGCGATCATCTCGGAAATCTTGATTATCGAGTTTGCGATTCTCGTAACCTAGCAATCGGTACGCAGAGATATGCTTCGGGTTAAAGTCCAACTGGATTTTGACATCCTTTGCAATGGTTACTAGCGTGCCACCGATTTGATCGACCAAGACTTTGCGGGCCTCGAGCATCGAATCGATGAATGCATAGTTGCCGTTCCCTTTGTCGGCTAGCTTTTCCATCGTGCTATCCCGAACGTTTCCGTGTCCGAAA
>CAIXME010000326.1 GCA_903920425.1 uncultured Pirellula sp.
CCACCGCTGGGCAGCAAGGTTTCCGTCGCGGTAACGACCTACATCACGTCGTTGTCGCAAGGCATGCCCATTCTGATGAACTCAAAGCGTCCTGTCGGTCCTGGGGCTGTAAAGCAACTTTCCATCAAAGCCGATCAAGCGGACATCAAGCGAGGTGCCTCGTTGTACGCCTCTCGCTGTGCTGACTGTCATCAAAAGGACGGACAGGGGGACAAAGACAATCCGCCAGTTTGGGGAGACCGGTCTTATAACGATGGCGCTGGTCTGTCCTCTGTAGACAATCTCGCGGCGTGGTTGAAAGTCGCCATGCCACTCGACGATGCAGATCTAACTGATGAACAAGCCATGGATGTTGCCGCCTATGTGAACGCGCAAAAACGGCCCCACTTTGAATTGAGTCGGCATTTACCAATCCAGGGAAGACTCGGCGAATACAACGCGTCGGCGTCAAAATGAATAGTTGCTTTTCAACCATTAGAAAACGGAGTTTAGAAATGATGGATCGATCGAAATCGCTATTACTTGCCAGTATCGCAGCATTGCTTTTTATGATGCCCCAAAATGTCTACGCCAAGGATTCCGACGCGTTGGAATTCACCAAAGACTCGTTGGAGACCGTGAAAAAGAAAGTTAGGGAAGGAGACGCAATCTTGGTGGATGTTCGCGACTTAGTTGAATGGAACTCTGGACATGTACGTGAAGCAATCCATCTTCCTTGGCGCGATTTACAAGGGAACAAGGGAGGTCCGATGCTCGAAAGGCTACCCAAAGACAAAATCATCTATACGTATTGTGCGGTTGGCTATCGCTCGTCCCGCGCTGGCAAGATCATTGCAAAACATAAATTTGACGTGCGGCCTTTAAAGCCCGGCTTTGAAGAACTCGTCAAAGCAGGGTTTGAGGCTGAGAAAAAGTAAGGTTGAAATGTGATCCATGACGACCTTTGTCTTCTAGCCAAGTATTCACCTTGAAACCGTTCCTTCATTCCTCTTCCGAATCGTTGAGCCTCGTTGGCGCAATAGCAGGAACGGCTTTGTGTCGAGAAGCCATGTGTCTCGATATTCTTGACAGGTAAAACCAACTTCGTCGATTCAGACGGAGTTGCTTGCGTAGTGTCGCACAATTGCTTTGTAACTTTTCTCGAGTTCATGGGTCTGTACTTGTAGTTAGATTCATAGTGATTCTTGAAAGGAAACCAAATCGTGGCATGTGACATAAACGGCTCTGGCTGCAAGGTTTGTCCGGGGATGTGGATTGCCGGCCTCTTGTTTCTGGTAATGACGCTCCAAAGTGTATTTTTCCGAGCGCCAATGCCATCCAACGCTTCATCTGCGAATTCCGCAACTCAAATCCAACAGACTAAAGGCACCTCCGATACACCCGAATAGGATTGCTCATAACTTTCCATTTCGTGTTAGGACGGATATTGCCAGTTCAAAACATCGTTCAAAATTATCGTTTTCCCAAAGGGCGTTCAAAATGAGTCATGCAAAACAGGTATCACTCGCTACGTTTGAGAGTGAAGTGCTAGAATCCTCGATGCCAGTTGTGGTCGACTTTTATGCCGACTGGTGTGCACCTTGTCGGATGCTTGGTCCCGTTCTGGATCGAGTCTCGACCGCTTTCGATGGCCGGGCCAAGATTGTGAAGGTCAATATCGATCAGGAACCAGCGCTTGCCCAGCAATTCAACGTTTCCTCGATTCCGACTCTTGCATTCGTTCTGCGAGGCGAAGTGGTTGCTCAATCGGCAGGCATGCCTTCCGAATCGGAATTGAGTGCCGTGGTGCAACAAATGGTCGACTTGAATTGAGAAATAAAACATGATGCAACTTTGGATGAATCGTCTACGAAGCATGGGTGTGTGGCTCGCGATGCTAGCTGGCATTGTCGGAGTAACGCTCCTGCTTATGGTCTTCGCTGGTTATTTCCACACCAAGGTCGATGCGACACCGAGCGCCCGTCTTCGCCCACCGCCAGCTGGCGCAAAGTATGCAGTGGTTACGGAGATAACACAGCCGAGATATGAATCAGCCATAGGCGCCATCAAGCCGGTTCACGAAGCCAACGTTGCGTCTAAGATCCTCGCTCGCGTTTTGGAGGTCAATGTTACGGCGGGAAAGAAAGTCACGGTAGGCGAAGTCCTTGTTAGGCTGTCGGACGATGAGCAGCGTTCGAGAGTTCAACAAGCTGAAGCCAATCGCGAATCGATGGCCGCTGAGCTGCAATTGGCTCAAAGTGAAGTCGCGAGAGCGCGTCAGTTGATTCGAAGCAACTCCATTTCTCAAGCTGAATTTGATACCGCATTGACCCGTGTTCAAACCACACAAGCCAGTGCAGATCGGGCCAATAGGGCCGTGGAGGAAGCCAAGGTCTATCTGGACTTTGCAACTATTGTCGCTCCCTTCTCTGGCATCATCGTCGACAAATCAGTTCAGCCAGGAGACACCGTGAGTCCTGGCCAGACCCTTCTTTCCCTTTACGATCCGACGCATATGCAACTCGTTGCCAACGTTCGCGAATCGCTCGCCATGAAACTTCAAGTTGGTCAACAATTACCGGCGAGAATGGAGTCACTAGGTTACGAATGCCTTGCGACGGTAAGTGAAGTGGTACCGAAAGCGGATGTTTCCAGTCGGTCGTTCGAAGTCAAAGTATCTGGCCCCTGTCCACCGGGCGTTTACAGTGGCATGTTTGGCCGGCTGATGTTGCCGCTGGAAGACGAGCACCTGTTGTTAATTCCTGCCGAGACGATTCAACGAGTGGGCCAACTGACTTTTGTCCAAGTGCTGACCGAAGTTGGGCTCGCCCGTCGTTCCATTCAAGTCGGTAGAGTTTTCAAGGACCAAGTGGAAATTCTGACTGGACTAAGAGTTGGTGAGCAAGTCTTGATTCCAACATCGGTTGCAAAGGGAGTTGCACCGTGAATAAGAAGCCGGAACTCCAACGTTCTTTGACCAAACACTCAGCGCACGAAGCGAACGACTTCCTGAGCAACATTGTGCGGATCTTTCTTGAGTCGCACCTGTCGATCATTCTGATCATCTTGTCGTTGCTTGTAGGCTTCGCGGCATTGTGGATCACACCCCGGGAGGAAGACCCTCAGATCGTGGTGCCACTTGCTGACGTTTATGTAAATTTTCCGGGCCACACAGCGGCCGAAGTCGAGCAGCTCGTTGCGTCACCACTGGAACGCATGCTCTATCAAATCGACGGAGTTGAGTATGTTTACAGCATGTCTCGCGATGATTCCGCGATCATAACAGTCCGATTCTATGTTGGGCAAGATAGAGAGCGAAGTCTCGTCAAGCTTTTCAAGAAGCTGAATGAGAATGCCCAAGCGATTCCGTCCGGAGTGTCGGGATGGGTGATGAAACCGGTTGAAATCGACGACGTACCTGTCGTGACGTTCGCAGTGACAGGAGCAGACAACAATAGTTTCGCCCTTCGACGCATCGGTGAGGAGTTGGTTGAGCGACTCGCAGTCGTGCCCAAAGTGAGCCGAGCTTTTCTAGTTGGGGGCCAAGCTCGCACGATCTCGGTCGAGCTTGAGCCAGATCGACTGCTCGCGCACAAGATGGGAATTTCTGAAGTTAAAAATGCGGTTGCCATGTCAAACGCTGCGAGCCCCGCGAGCACATTTGGCCGTTTGGACAAGGAATTCCAAGTTGTCGTACAACCTCATCTAACATCGGCTGCAGATGTCGGAAACTTGGTCGTAGGGGTATTCGACGACCGACCTGTATTCTTGAAAGATGTGGCCAACGTCTCGGATGGTCCGGATGAAGTTACCGATTATGTTCGTCACGGATGGGGAACTGCAAGCTCGTTTGACAAGCATGAGTCGACTCCGGGATGGTTGATTGGTTCGAAGCATGGTGAGCACAATGCACCAAGCCATTCAACAGTCGAAGAAGCGATCCCCGCGGTGACCATTGCTATTTCGAAACAGAAGGGAGCCAATGCCGTTCAGGTAGCGGATGCGGTGATCCAAGAGGCGAAACGTCTGCGCGAGGAAATTCTGCCAGATGATGTTCAACTAATCGTTACTCGAAACAATGGAATTGTTGCTAACGAGAAGGTGAATGAACTGATCGAAGCCCTTGGCGTGGCAATCGTAATCGTAATCTTGCTTTTGACTTTCGGTCTCGGATGGCGCGAAGCTCTCATCGTTTCTATTGCGGTTCCCGTCGTGTTCGGGCTGACGTTGGCTGTAAACCTGTTGTTTGGTTACACCATCAATCGAGTGACGCTGTTTGCTTTGATTCTAGCTCTTGGGTTGTTAGTCGATGACCCGATTGTTGATGTCGAGAACATTGCTCGACATTTTGAGCATCGCAAGAAAGCGACTCGCAGGATTGTTCTCGATGCGGTTGCTGAGATTCGACCTCCTCTGATTAGCGCAACACTTGCAGTCATCGTGAGTTTTTTGCCCATGTTCTTCATCACTGGAATGATGGGGCCCTACATGTCACCGATGGCATTGAACGTCCCTGTGGCGATGGTGATGTCGATGTTCGTCGCGTTTACGATCACTCCTTGGTTGTCGTACCACATTTTGACTTGGGGAACGAATCTCATTCCGGAATCTGAGGAAACGTCGACGATCGCTGATAGTACAAATGACCCAGAGCCTGTTCATGAAGAAGCGTATGATCCCGCTGTCGTTCAACAGTCATTACTGTATCGATTCTTTCGCCCATTGATGTTGCCTCTTCTCAAAACTCGCTTACGCGCAGTTCTCTTTCTGGTCTTTATGGGAGGTTTGACTGCGGCAGCAATGAGCCTGGGTGCGCTGCGGATGGTTCCATTGAAGATGCTGCCATTCGACAATAAGAACGAAATCTTATTCTTGCTAGACATGGAGGAAGGAACGACGCTTGAGCGGACCGATGCAGTCGTTCGTCGCATCGAGTCGGTGCTGGCATCTCAACCCGAGGTGATCAATTACGTGAGTACGGTGGGTGCCTCGGGGCCCATCGATTTCAATGGCATGGTTCGGCATTACTATTTGCGAAGTCGGCCATTTCAAGCCGAGGTGCGTACGAATTTTGTCAGCAAGAAGAATCGAGCCCAGCAAAGTCATGGGATCGGACTGAGACTACGCGACGAACTCGAAAATCTAGCAAAGTCTGAGAATGCCAAGATTCAAATCGTCGAGTTGCCACCTGGTCCGCCCGTGTTGGCCTCCTTGGTTGCGGAAGTTTATGGATCGGACAAAAGCGACTATCGAGACGTTCTCAATTCGGCCGCAACTGTGGCCAACCGTTTGCGTCGAGAGCCTGGTGTGGCTGAGGTCGACGACATCGGAGAAGCTTCCGTTCCTCGGTTGGTATTTGAACCGGACCAAGAGAAAGCAGCTTTATCCGGAATCTCGGTAACCGATATAGCAAACACGATTCAAATCGCATTGACAGGTGACCGCGAAAATGTGCTCCGGATCGAAGGAGAACGCAACCCGTTGAAGATGACGTTTCGATTGCCCAGAGAATTGCGTTCGAGTCAAGAAGATCTATCGCAGTTGAGTTTCAAGAACGCACGTGGCCAATTGGTACAACTTAGGGAAATTGGAAACTGGCGCACAGAGACCGTAAGCCAAACGATCTACCACAAGAATCTCAAGCGCGTAGCGTATGTCTTCGCCGAGTGCGTAGGACGTCCACCCGCTGACTGCGTCATCGACATTTTGAGCGATCAATTACCAAACGGCCAAGACTTTGTTGAAAACGCCGAGCCTCGTTCTGTCGGCTACCGATCGTTCTTGTCCAATGGCAGTGGAATCGATTGGCGAGTTGCACCAGGTATGGATGTGACGTTCGCAGGCGAAGGCGAATGGAAGATTACCCTGGATGTATTTCGTGATTTGGGTCTCGCATTCGCAGCTGCTATGCTCATGATTTACATCATCTTGGTCGCACAGATGGGATCGTTCCTGGTTCCGATCGTCGTGATGCTTGCCATTCCATTGACGGCTCTCGGCGTGATGCCGGGATTCTATTTGCTCAATGCCGTGGCAAGTCAGACGGTAGGAGGTTACGCGGACCCAGTCTATTTTACGGCCACAGCCATGATCGGCATGATCGCGTTGTCAGGGATAGTAACGCGTGATTCCATTATTTTAGTTGACTTCATGCAGCAATCGGTAGCTAGAGGAAGGCCGCTATTTGACGCGATCCTCGAAAGCCGCGTAGTACGATTGCGCCCAATTTTACTGACTGCCGGAGCTGCCCTGCTCTCCGCAATCCCAATCACGCTCGATCCAATTTTTTCGGGCTTGGGTTGGTCGTTGATATTTGGCTTGATTGCGTCGACACTATTTACGCTGTTTGTAATTCCTGTGACTTACTGGCTTCTTTATGCAACGCATGAATAAAGGGAATTCGTAAATTGAAGTCACGTAAGCCACAACTCGAAGACCCTTTTACAAGTAAAACCTGGGCACTTCATGGCGGATGAAGCAAGTTATCGGATCGCGTTATTGGTGATCATTGTTCTGCTAAGCTCAGCAACACTTTTCTTCCGAAGACGTGCAGGGACGCCGAATGAAAAAATAAGCCACGAAGAGGAAGGTTGGATTCCTTATGTCGCGCTGCATAGCTCGGCATGGGTACTTTGGTTGAGCACCCTAGCGTATCTTTTTGTTCCTTCTGCGATCGCTTGGGCTTCGATACCAATCCCATCGCTGTTGCGATGGGCTTGCTTCTACGTAGCGATCTTTGCATCGATACCAATGATTTGGACATTGGCAACTTTAGGCAAGAACCTAACCGATACTGTGGCCACTAGGTCGAACGCATTCTTGGTTACGAGTGGCCCTTACCGATGGGTAAGGCATCCGTACTACTCAACCACCGCCATAGTCATGCTATCGGTGACCATTCTAACAGCCAACGGGCTGGTAGGTTTTGGCTGCTTTTTGGTTCTCGGTCTTCTCGCACTACGAACACCGAAGGAAGAACAGAAGCTAGTAGAAAAATTCGGGACCGATTATTTGAACTACAAGGCGAGAACAGGGATGTTCTTTCCTCGACTTTTTCAATAGGGTAGGCGTTGATAAACAGGTCACCGATCTGCTACCAGTTTTCCTGCCTGTCTTCATTCTCAATCAGCCATCTTCGTGTCGGACATGTCTTAATGCCGAAGGCGCAGCGACATACTAGTAGCGGTATTTGCCCGTGCCTCGACGTTGTTTCTGACGTGCGTGTTGACGATGAACATTGGAAACAGCCATTGCTCACAACAGAAGAAATTCCTAGAGTCCTTGAATTTTACTTTCGGGTCTTCACTGAAAACAGTAAGTTTGGTAATCGCAGGATTTTCAGACCTTAATCAAAAGACATCGTTTGCCTTCTACGGACAAAGGACAGAGACATGCTACATAGACTGTGCGCCTACCTCATCGGCGTACTTTGCCTTGGTCAAGTTGCGCTCGCTGAGGATCAACTTAAAG
>CAIXME010000327.1 GCA_903920425.1 uncultured Pirellula sp.
AAACATCGGCGCACGACTTCGTGCCGACCAAGCAGAGGCAGACGTACGGATGGCTCGAGCTCAAGCGGAACAGCGTCGCTCTGAGGCGATCGCTTCCGAACAAGTCATGAAGGCCAAGGTTGCCGAGAACCGAGCGAACCTAGTACTCGCGGAATCCGAAGTACCAAAAGCAATGGCCAAGGCTTTCGTTAGCGGACATTTCCAATCGCCAGTGCCAAACTAGTGGGTGCCAGGACTTTTTGTGCCTGACAATCTATGCGGCTAGCAGACTACCTCCTTTCGCTGTCTGAAGAGCAATGCGAAAAGGTGGCGTGGATAACGAGGTATCCGCACACCCAAGATTGCGAAATGTACCGATGGGGCGACATCCAGCATCGTACGGCGCAGGCCGTATCTTTTTTGAGGGATCATAGGGTTCGTCCAGGAGACAGGATCGTTAACCTTGGCCGGAACTCGCTCAGCTGGGTGATTCTGGATCTTGCATGCTCCGCCATCAATTGCGTCCATGTCCCCATTGACCCTCGAGTTTCATCGCAACAACGTCGCGAATGCATCGAGCACGTCTCACCTGTTTTGACGTTTCGAGACGATGTTGCGAATCTCGAAAACGTTAGCGACAAGCATCTAGGCAGCTTGCTCGATATTGTGGGCAGTGACCAGCTCGAAACCGTCATAGAAAACTATCGGCCCAACGATGTCGCAACGATCCTATTCACATCCGGGACGTCTGGTACATCCCGTGGCGTGATGTTGAGTCACATGAACCTTGTTGCGAATGCGAGGGCCAAACTCGATGCAATGCCGCAGTCCGAAAGCGACCATAGGCTGAATTTCCTACCCTTTGCTCACGCGTACGCCAGGACATGCGAGCTGACAACTTGGCTAATTAGCAAATCAAGCTTAGAGGTTGCCATCGGTATAGAACAAACTCTAGATCTCGCATCGATTGCTGCACCGACATTGATCAACGGGGTCCCCATTTTCTTCGATCGACTTTGTGATCGCTGGCGACATGGGAACTATTGCAAAGAATCGCTCAAATCGATCCTCGGAGTAAATATCCGACGATTGGCCAGCGGAGGAGCTCCACTCCATCCATCCACGAGGGCAAAGTTTGCAAACGTTGGTCATCCCATTTTCCAAGGTTACGGCCTGACCGAAGCCTCGCCGGTCGTGTGCTCCAATCGAGACAGCGAAGTCGATCACGAGCAGCAATTGGAGGAGGTCGGCCCACCGGTCCAAGGCGTTCAAGTTCGAATCGATGACGACAAACGATTATGGGTTGCAGGCGATGGGGTGATGCAAGGCTACTGGGGAGATAGCGAAACAACGCGAACGAAGTTAATCGATGGGTGGCTCGACACAGGGGACCAAGCCGAATGGGTTGAACATCCGAACAGGTTGGATGCTTCGCCATCTATCCGTATTTTAGGGCGAATGGATGACACGATCGTTTTAAGCTCTGGGTACAAAATCCAACCACTGCGAATCGAGCAATTGGCAAACCGTTTGGAATGCATCGAGCAATGCCTGTTGGTTGGCAATAATCGCCCCTACCCTATCTTGCTGGTTCGGCCTGCATTATGTTTGCCCGAGAACGAACTGGCGCCAACGATTTTGATTCAAGAACAATTGGCGAGACAAATGGCAGGAGAATCGCATTTCTCCGTTCCGCGACAAATCGTAGTCATCCAGGATGTGTGGAGTTACGAAAATCAATTAGCTAATTTCAAAGGTGCCGCGTTGAGGAAGGCGATTGAGAAAGCCTATTCCGAGCAAATAGAGGCCGCTTACCGAATGAGTAACGATCGATGAAACAAATTCAGTACCAACGAGAGCAAAACCTAGATTCAGCAGAGTTTATTGATTGCTTGGTCCGTTCCACACTAGCAGCCCGCCGTCCCGTGGATCAACCGGAAACCATCGAAGGCATGCTTCGCAACGCCAATGTGATTGTAACAGCCCGAACTGAAACGGGCCTTCTCATTGGTGTATCTCGGGCGATCACCGATTTTTATTATTGCACCTACCTCTCGGATCTTGCAGTCGACCAAGCGTGGCAGGGGCAAGGCATTGGACGAACCTTGATCGAGCAAACGCATGAAATCGCGGGTCTTAGCACCATGCTTTTGCTGCTATCTGCTCCTGCTGCCGAGAGTTACTACCCGCATATTGGTATGACGCCGCATAAAAGCGCCTGGTATGTACCGAGAAAGTAAAAGCGCAACGCAATCCGTCATTCTGTGCGAGGAAACGGGAAGTTCGCTATGATCGAATATTCAACGTTGCTCCAGAAACAGTCCACCCGAGAGGACAGCAAGCGAGCCAGAAATACTAGTCCCAGAAAGCAAGTGGATGTTAAAGAGAATTGATCGACTGTCGGTATGGGCTTTGGTTGTGATTCTCGTTCTCTCACCGTTGCTTCTCAATAGCGTACTGAACCTGCCGATTGGCTCGGCTTCCGTGCATAAGTGGCTTCCGGATGGAAAGCCAGAGAAGGAGCGTTACGAACGTTTCCAAAAGCACTTTGGAAACGACCAATTCTTGATCGCATCGTGGGAGAATTGCCGAGTCGATGATCCTCGCGTGGAGGCGTTTCGGAGTGAATTGCTAAGATTGAACTCCGATCGAAAAGCAACCGTCAAATCGGTGACCACCACCCAAGACATGCTCAATGAACTGACAAAGCCACCTTTGAACCTGACTCTCAAACAAGCGACGTCCAAATTGGAGGGAGTGGTAATCGGGGTGGACGGAACAGCATCGGTCGTCGCGCGTTTCACCGACTACGGACTTTCTCACCAAAATGATGCGATGGAGTCCATTCACCTCGCCGCGGACCAAGTTCCCGACCTGGGCCGTGACCGGTTGCGCATGGCAGGAACGGTATACGAAGCCTACGCGGTGGACCATGCAGCCGAAAACAGCCT
>CAIXME010000328.1 GCA_903920425.1 uncultured Pirellula sp.
CAAGTCGTTTACGGACATGCGTTCCAGCGCAGCCACTTCTTTGGCAACATTAAGTGCCATGAGCTCTCCTTTTTGAAAAAGTACTATCGATCGTTAACCGGGTGGATCACAGAGAGCACCGGTTTCGAACGAAGCTCAAGGCTCGCTGTTTCCGATTCGACAGATTTTTCTTGAGAACTACGTTCGCGAGCCAATCTGCCGCGGGTCGCATAATGCAATAACGCGTCAGATAGCAGCGCAACCAATTCGCCGCGAAGTTCGTCGGGCGATAAAAGCGTGATAGAACGAGAAGGCGGCATGGAAATCCCCCTACGGCAAGAATCCTCAACTTGTGGAAGTCGCAGGTCGGGGCGACGGAGACGCAAAGATGCAAGTCTCTATCTGTAGGGTTACACGCTCGGGGTTGGATATGACGAACCGGAGCCCGAAATTTTTTCGCTGTTAATCAGAAGTCGCCTGGTAGAACGAAGGTGGCGAAGCTGAAAAGACATTTTTGAATTTTGGATTTCTGTTTTGCTGGTCACTCAGGACCAGTTCACGGATCGCGTCCGAAAGTTGGGCTTGCTGCCAGCGGCATTCAGCTTCGGCAACTCGAATCGCATCAATCTTACAGACTGATTTCATCACTGCCCAAATCGCATAGGCTGCGGCCCCAAGTTCATGGTCTGCCATGTGAGCGGTTGCCACAGCATGGCCTGCCGCTCGAGCGACTGCTATTGCAGCCGAATTCGACGATTCCCTCGCTGCGGCATGAGCTCCAAACGCGGCTTCTCTGGCCTGAGCGACTGTCGCGTTGCCACTTGCCCATTCGCGAGCGATCGCAATCGCGTGGCTGGTGCGAGCGTCGCTCGGATGGACTTCTGTAAACAAAGGCAAAACGTGTTCAGCACAGTCAGCCGCCCACGCAACGAGCAAGCGATGCGTAGCCAAATCCAGATCGCCGCCACGATGAATAGCAACGAATCTTGGATCTCGATTGCCTGAGTATCGTTTCATTTAGGATCCATTCGGCGCATGATTAGTCGCCACGTATCGATTTCGGATAGCTGATCCATGCCCGAGTTTCTCGTCACATCAGAGTGACAAAACTGAAGAAGCATCTTGAGGAATTCGATTTCGTCGGTGAACTGCTGCTCATCGGGGTAGTCGCCGTAGTCAGAACGTACGAATCGACTGTTTTTCCAATAGATGTTCGAGCCCCCTTCTTTGTGAGCCGTTTCAAAGCGTGCTCCGCGTTTAATTGACACGATGATCGCCTGTTGAATCGCAGCGATCGAATCAAGTTGTCGTTCGGATTTCAACGCTTCCTCACTCAATTGGTGATACCGCTGCGAAGAACCTTCACCAGCGACTGGAGGATTGGCGACTATGAACTC
This sequence comes from uncultured Pirellula sp., assembly GCA_903920425.1. GTDB lineage: Bacteria > Planctomycetota > Planctomycetia > Pirellulales > Pirellulaceae > JBKCUI01. Next base: position 1,377 of record CAIXME010000328.1, read on the forward strand.
GCTCGTCCAGAGCTTAAACCAACTTGCTGAAGTCTTACGGTAGTAATCCTCATGACTGGACGCATGATCTCCGCACGAGACATCCAAACGAAACGAGTAACAGTTGTATGAAGGCATAGCCGCTTCGAAACGCAGCAAGAGGTCATAGTCTGCTCCGACGACATTTGCCTTTGCTCGCAAGCACAACTTGTCGTGTTCAGTCGTTTGCGTAAATAGTGTCCCAATTTCGCGTTCCAAAGCGAACTGCACTTGGTGCGGAGGACGACTGTCTCTGAAATGCAGCCCATGCGTTGAAATACTGCCTGAACGGTGCAATTGGTGGGACGTCAATGAAAACTGCTTTAGTGATGATTGCACGAGTTGCTTCAGTTGCAAGAGGCCCTAGCTTGGATCTGGTTCGCCGAGAGAGAGGTTCTTTTGAACTCGAAATCGGCAGGACATCTTGTCGGACGGCCAAGGTTGACCGTTTGCTTGCTGACGCGGCATCCAGTCACTCCATTGTTCAAATGCAGCATTTGGTCGGGCGGGCAGCGGCAACATGAAACCCATGACTTCCGTCGCGTCGCGAAGTGAAAGAGTCACACTGCGCGTGCCTCGTTCAGTAAAAAGTTCGACTTGTGTGGGAACGATCCAATGACCATTTTCATGGCGGGCCGCAGTGCTTTGAATCGTTCCATCGCGATACTTTCTGCGAGTTTGCCCAGAAAGAGAGGCGAATGTGAATTGCCAATCTCCCTCGGAAGTCGGCGGATGAACTAAGCCAAAGGTGTCTGGAAAGCGAAACTCGACTTCCAAAATTAGCTCGCATCCATCTATCCTCGGCGGAATATCAGCCAGGACACGGCACATCAATGCAGAAAAACCGGAAGCGAAAAGTACCGCGGCGAAAGCGCCAAGAAATTCTTTGCCAAAGCCCGGGCCAAAGTTCCACGCGATCAAGCGAGCACAAATTAACCCAAGAATCAGACCTGCGATACCACCGCCAATCGCAATGAAGATCACGAAGAATCCCGACTCGCCTTCTCGGCTTGATATTTGGTACCAAGAAACGCAAGAATTTGCGATGAATCCGCCAAGAAGCAGCCCGAACACGCCGCAGATAAAGGCGACTAAAAGAGAAACTAGCCAAGTCATCATGTTGGATTCAATTCCCTGTTACACCGTCTCTCGAGGAGTTACCGTTGCAATGACATTGTGCTGGAAATTGCCGTCGCCCCAGTTTTTGATTTTCTGAATGCAAACAAAATCGGTGCCGATTTGCCAGAAACTTTCGTCGCCGTCATCGCTGTTATCATAGCTTGCACCAGACAAATAACTATTTGTCAAAGCTTGGTCGTCGCTGTCATCTTCTGGTTCGGTTCGCACTTGCAAATCTAGCTCTTGTATCTGCAGATTGAGAGCAGGACCATACACCTCGATCATTCGCTGACATAGAAGCGCGTAGCAATGGTCAATTTCCACAGCAAATTTCACCTCCATCTCAACGGTCATCTCCTCGTCGTACTCAAAGTCTCCACTTCGATCGATAAACAAGATGGTCTTTCGACGCGGCGTTGCCAATAAATGTGTTTCCAATTTATCGCTTCGCATAGAGCCCGTGGGTTCTGCGCAACTCGCAGGATACGGCTCGTCGATGATACGCTGCAATTCCGAAAACCATTTCTGAATCTCTATCATGATGCTTCCCAACTATTGAATCTGGATGATGCTTTATTTTAACTCAGCCCCTACGTTAGGAGAAACCATGGATTGCATGTTTCAAATTACATGGTTGGGCATTGTCTCGGAGAGACGCTGCTAGCATTTTGCGATGCGAGTTCAGTAGAATATGCTCTGGTATCGATTCGCCACCGAACCAACCCAATCATCATCATCCTGCGGAGCATTCGTTGGAACCGACATCACGACCAAGAGTCAAGATTTGCTGTATCAGCAATGTAGCGGAAGCGAAGCTTGCTCTACGATATGGAGCCGACGCGTTAGGCCTGGTTGCGAGAATGCCGAGTGGGCCAGGTGTGATTTCTGAATCAACAATCGCTGAAATTGCCGCTATCATTCCGCCGTCGGTCGGTTCCTTTCTGCTGACCAGCGAGCTGAACGTTGCCGACATCGTGACTCAACAGCAACGATGCAGAGTCAATACGCTGCAGATTGTCGATCGGCTTGAACAGGGGCGGTTCGAGGATCTGCGAGCGGCGCTGCCTGGAGTTTCGTTGGTGCAAGTGATCCACGTCACAGGTGAGGAATCGATCGATGAAGCGTGCCACATTGCCGAGCAAGGCGTAGACGCTTTGCTTCTCGATTCAGGCGATCAGCGGCTGCCTGTGAAAGTGCTTGGTGGTACAGGACGCACCCACGACTGGACGATTAGTCGTCGCATTCGGGAATCCATAAACGTTCCATTGTTCCTAGCGGGCGGCCTTCGTGCAGAAAACGTTGCAATTGCCATTGAAGAGGTTCAACCTTTCGGCGTGGATGTTTGCTCAAGCCTTCGAACGAATTCGCTGCTTGATGAAGCCAAGTTGTCTGCGTTCCTGAACGAAGTCCGCAAAACACCGCATTAGTAAACGATATTCCGGACTGCTACAACCAAAGGGAATTGACCAAAAGCTATGCCAGACATCACCATCAAGGAAGAGCGTCCGCGTGTTGAGGAATTACTCGCGCGCTACCGAACAGTCATTGGAAGCGACTACGACGGCTATCGGAACCACGTGTACCGAGCAATCACATACGCCATGCACTTTCTAAACAATGCTCCGGAGCATGAACAGCTCGTAGAGACAGCATTCGTTTATCACGATATAGGACTTTGGACGGATCACGAACTGGCTTATCTTGAACCATCAGAAGCAGTAGCACTCAAAGATAACGAAAAGTTCGGTTGGGGATTGGCCCCGGACGCTTTGCGAGGCGCAATCCATTGGCATCACAAATTGTTGAGATACCGGGGAACGCATCAGGACGTAATCGAGGCGTGCCGCAAGGCTGATTGGATCGATGCCACACAAGGCTGGCTCCGAAAGGGAATGAGCAGGTCTGCAATTGCCCAAGTCGAATCAACCTTTCCCAACTGTGGGTTTCACAATACCCTTCTACGATTGGCGAAAGAATACGGTGGTTCGACAATCATTGGCGGCTTCAAGGTTGTGCGTGGCATTGTAAAATGGTGATGCTCAGTTGTCCGCGGAAAATGTGGCAGCATTGTTTTGGAGATAGCACGCAATTTGAGGCATTGCTGGATTCATGACGAAATCGAACTTGTTGGAGATACCCGGTATCGGCAAAACATTCGTC
>CAIXME010000329.1 GCA_903920425.1 uncultured Pirellula sp.
ATGTCGGTGACAAGCTTTAACGCAGGAGCGGGCTTTTCCCTACGCGAATGAGACTGATCCGCAACCGTTTTTCGATACTGAATTGCATCGTTTGCAACTTGCTCTAACGCGATGTTTTCGAGCTGTTGCTTTGCTCTGTTTACTGTCCAGCGGCAAGCTACGTAGGTGGGCAGTAGCATTAGACAGCCAGCAGCCATTCCACCCGTTACAAGCGTGTTTTCAAGGCACAGCCAAGGCATGATCGGATACTGGTACAACGCAACAATACTGGCCGCGATTTGTGGCATTGCGAGAACAGACATTCCCAACCAATGGGTAATCGGTTCAAACAAAGCCCCCATGAATGACAAGCATATGGCCGCGATTCCAGCCCCTAGCTGGTTGATCCGCAACGACGCAATCATTCCGATCAGCGCTAGCGCAACCAGATTGTCCTTGGGTACGATTCCAAGAACAAACCCTAACGTGATGCCCCATGCAACTTGATTAGGTGTGCGATTCTTGGAAAGGATCGCAATGATTCGCTTTGAATTTTTGCTGATCCGCAGAAACATGGTCCTACTGAACTTTTTGGCTGCTATTTGAAATGTGCGAGATGGCGCAATACTGACACCATCGCTCTACTCAAGAAACATCGGTTTAGGAGCATTGGAAAATGGAGTCGATCGGGGCGACTTTTCCTAATTTGCAGACAGCAAACGCTAGCAATCGCTCGCCGGTCACGTCAGAACGCGAACGAAAGAGACGTAGGAACGCTGCATTGCGACGCACGCTACATAGTGAATGCGTGTAAATATGGTCGCCGAAACATGTTCGCCGAAACATGGGGTGCGACAACTATCGTGATCATTGCCGGCCAATGGTGCATGGCGATGGTAGTGAAGATTACTGGAACAGCATTCTGAGGGACGCTAGTCCAGTCAGGATCAGAATGATGCTGTCGAAGTATTTTTGTGGGATTCGGTGAATAAGGATCCTACCGAACCACAGCCCCAAAGCTATCAATGGCAGCAGCACTACATTGAGTGCGAGAGTATCCATACGGATCAAACCCAAACTCCAACTGAATGGAATTTTGCTGATGTTCAGTATTAAGAAGAACCAGGCGGCTGTTCCTACGAATTCCAACTTAGGCAGACCTATAGCCAGTAAATAAAGTCCGAAGACAGGGCCTGCAGCGTTGGCCAACATGGTCGTCAATCCAACCAGAATGCCCATACTCCATACGAACCATGTAGCGTGAGGGACATTCGCAAACCAATCGTCCCTCCAAATTCGAACTATTTGTAAAATGACAAGCCCAAGAATGATCGATCCAATCAATGGTCGATAGTACTGTTCGCTCAAGCGGAACATCAAGAGCCAGCCCGCAATCACACCGATCGTGGTGGGCCAAATCATGCTTCGTACATATTTCCAATTGGCGTGCTTACCGTAGATCGCCATGGCAAAGATGTCGCCCGCAATCAACATCGGCAGAATTACTCCGGTGGAGTCGCGAGCGCCGAAGACAGCCGCAAACAAAATAACATGGACCATGCTCACGCCAGAGAACCCGCTTTTGGTTATTCCAATACCCAAAGCGGCAATGCATAGCAGAACCCAAGTCCAGAGGTTGTCCAAAGGCATCGTTAACTTGTCAACCGATCCAATTTACAGAGGAAGGAGCGAAGCGCGCGACTTCGATGACTGATGGCGCGTTTAACTCCAAGTCCCATTTCTGCAAACGTTTGGTGGTATTCCAGAATCTCGAACAAAGGGTCATAGCCAAAGCCCTTTTCACCACGCGGGGATCGCAGAATGCGTCCCCAGCATTCGCCGCTCGATTCAATATGGATAGTACCATTTGGATCAGCAAGGACTATGGTAGAAACGTAGTAAGCTTGCCGCTGATCGTCAGGAATGTCCCTCATCTTATTCAACAATAGAGTGTTGTTTGATGCGTCCGTTGCATTCTCACCTGAGAATCGGGCTGAGTATACTCCAGGACTACCATCCAGCGACTTTACACATAGCCCGCTGTCTTCACCTATTGCCCACATCCCGCGATGCTTCGCTTGGGAGATAGCCTTGATGCGTGCATTTTCAATGAATGTGGCGCCAGTCTCCTCGACATCGAACAGATCTGGAAAATCTGACGGCGTTCTCAATTGAAAGCCCCGAGGTTCCAACAAGAGCGCAAGTTCTACGATCTTCTTGCGATTGTTCGTTCCCAAAAAGAGCGTTTTAGAACGCGCAAGATCGGAGAGTTCGTGCATGGAGCAAGTTTGCTTGTGGTCAAAAGGTAGTGGTCAATTTCGATGGAATCACCGAAAAAACAATTAGGTCGTCCACAGGCAATCACTTGAATAATGAAGCCCGCGGTTCGTCAAAGTTTCTGTGCGAGACGAACAAGTATAACCATCTCAAACTCGATTGCGTATCGCACAGGCAATCAATCGTAAAAGTTGCTTGATCTATGCCTGTTGTCGTTATGGCATGGGTACATTCTTGAAGGGGACAATTATGATTGACGGGCCTATTAGTCGGGCGCTCCAAAAACACTAATGTGCAGCATCCCGCCCCTTGGGCTTTTTGTACTCGTACTCCGTCCGGATGGCAGTACTCGTACTCGTCCGGACGGACATTCGCGTAAGAGTACCAGTTCATTGTGTACAAGTACGAAGCCCCAATGTGGCATAGGCTTCCAGCCTGTGTTTCACTGAATACATTCTCTACCACAGGCAAAATGCCTGCGCCGCTTTGAACCCACGCAAATAGGTGGAGTCTGCTCAATACCCGTTGGTGTACCGACTTCAGTCGGCCACTTCGCACGTTGGTGTACCGACTTCAGTCGGCATCCCAGCCTCCATCGGTGATCATCCGAGCAATCAGTGGTCAAATCCACCGGCCGAAGGCCCAATGTGGCATAGGCTTCCATCCTGAGTTTCCCTGAATACATTCTCCACCACAGGCAAAATGCCTACGTCAC
>CAIXME010000330.1 GCA_903920425.1 uncultured Pirellula sp.
CAATTCGCCCGTTCCTTTCAACGATACCTTGGGCGCATTGGGCGAGGTTCCAGAGTAGGAATCCAGAAGCTTGATCAAGACAGCCGCCTTGCGGACAGCCAGCGGAGCGTTGTATCCGTAAGTATAGCTGGCTGCAGGTCGCGGGTTCTTTACAAGTGCCTGCTCCTGAGAGATTGGGTATCCGTTAGGATCCTTGACAATGAGAGTTGCCAACGACGAGTTCTTTGTCGGTTCTGAAAGGATTTGTATCGATTGCAGGGAGCCTTTGCTTTCGCTGCGCGGGAGGTTCAATTCACCAACGACAGATCCCAACGCGTTGCGAGCTTCTAGTCGCATGGTGCCTTGAGGTCCAGCTATCTCGTGTACCGATAGTGTTTCCGCTATCGCAGTGGCGGGTTCCAGAAGGGCGCTCCAGCCTTCGGTCGCCAGAGCAGGCGATTTTGCTAGTTGCGATGCAACGTCGCCGGCCCACGCTTTGAGCAATCCTGCTTCAAAGTTGGTGCCGCTTGGTGGGGCAGGGTGTTCTGCGTCCCAAACCGACAAGTCCTCTCGCTTGAGTACTTCAAAGTCGCGTTCGAGAATGGGTTCGTTGAATCCGAGTTGGAAATGGCGATTCAAAAAGCCGTACATCGCAACGCGCGAGACGTGATTGTAGTTGTGCGGGAAATGCACGGCAGGGAACAAACGTACCTTCTCCTTTGCTCCAAATAGCCCGTAAAGCTTTTGGAGTTCAGGAAATCCATCCGTGGCCATATTGCGGGTCCAGTCATCGGCCGCTGTCATGCCGAGAGGGCGAGGGGCAATGAGGGCTGCTATCTCCACATTGCCTGTATTGACTCGAAGAGAACAAGCGTTTTCGCAGGTGCAGCCACCTTGCATGCCGGTGCTGACCATCACAGCTGGGAATGCACAGGAGATGCGAGGTTCGATTGCTGCCGCGATAAAACTCTGTGTTCCGCCGCCGCTCGCACCGGTGATCGCAATGCGCGATGGGTCCACGTCGGCCCGCTGTGCTAGAAACTCGAAAGCTTGAAGCGAATTGATGGTTTGCAGCGCCATGATGCTTTGCAAATGCCCTTCGGCTGTCGGGCTATACAAAAGCCACTCTCCAGGCGCCACTTTAGGGTTGGGCCCAGCAAGTCCGAAGCGGTGCGCCCGATCGAAGTTGATTTGTTGGCTGTCCGCATAGCCAAGCATATCGTATTGAAAAACAACACAACCCATTCGAGCCAGCTGCACGCAGCGTGCTTGCATGTGATTGCGAGCTGCCGCCTCAAATCGTTCAGCTCCCGTTGCAAGAAGTCCTTTGACTTCCCCATCATTGGCCCAATAAAACCGACCGTCTACCCAGTGCCCGTGTGGACAAAGTACGGCTGGAGAACGAGGTGATTTGACCTGCTTTGCGTCTGGTAGGAATAGACTGCCAGTAACATACAATCCAGGTAAACTCTCAAAGTAGACCTTGCTAATGGAGTACCCGTCCATTTGGCGAGGGGAGTGTACAACGGGAGACAAATTCGCCATGGTCGGTCTGGGCCATAGCCCCAGCGAAACCAATAGCTGCTTTTTTACTTTTTCAGATCGAGACTTCCACGCATCAAGTGATTCGGGGACGCGAAAAGGGAAATGGCCATCAAGGTCCTTGAGTGGCAAAACGGATGGCGTGGATCCTTGGACCGATTCTTGTGCCGGACAATTCGTGGAATCGATTGCAGGGTAAAGAAATGCGATCCATGCAACCAGCAACCAAGCGATGCGTTTGTGATTCATCAGAGTACCTTTGGGGAGGGAAGGATGGCGGGAAAGATTCAGCGGTGCTGAACATCTCGATACATAGGTGTCTTTCGTCTGTTCAAGCAGCCGCCTAACGCAGCTCAGGTACTGAGAGCGTTCGATGACAGTCGACGTAACGCAGATGCATCTTAGTCGCGTTCGAACATGCTCGACATGGCTTGCTGTAGTCGGGGTAGATCGTTGCTGATCATAAACGCTGCGAGCCCAAACAAAGCAAAGCTGATCGCCAACCAGACGACTGCGTGATGGCGTTGATTAATCGCGGTCGTCTTTAGTTTTTGAACTAGCAGTCTTTCTAGAGTAAACCAACCTGGCAGGTTTTGCTGCTGTCCTGCGGAATGGATTTGCGAAACGCAGTGACGGCCCGCATCCTCGATGCACGCTCGCAGTCCGAGTTCGGGCACTTCCACCATGCTGCCGAGCCATTCTGCGTGGATTTCGTTCTGGATGAGCGTTTCACGGACTTGAGCTTTGAGCGATTCCGCATCTAATCCATAAACGACTAGCCGGGCTGGGGTGTTGAGGGCGATCAGCATCAAGATAAAGAAATACAACGTGATCAACACTCCCCAGACCCATATTCCAAGCAGCGAATAGGCGGCGCGTGGAAAGAACAGTTCAATCGGACCGATTGCGACAAATCCCATGACGGCCAAACCCAACAGGACCATATCCATCGAACCGCTCAGTACCGTTGGCGATTTTCGGAGTCGGATCAGTCCTAGGACGTTCGTATAGGCCGCCAAGGGCAATATGGCGATTGCAAATCGGATGAGATCAAGCATGGATGGGTTTGTTAGCGAGCGCTGCCCGGGTTGCTTGTAGGACACGCGCTTGAAGCTCACCGAATTCTGCTTCTACAAACGCACCTGCGGCTGCACGGTGTCCCCCGCCGCCAAATTGACGAGCCAGTTCATTGCAATCGACGTGGCATCGCGAGCGGAAGCTAATCTTGAACCCACCCTTCATTTGTTCGATCATGATAAAGGCGACCTTGGTTCCTTCGATCGCTAATGCCAAGTTGATCGCATCTTCGGTGTCGCTCGGCAATGCACCTGATTCCGCGAAGTCGTCCTTGCGAACGAAGGTGTGAATAAGTTGGCCGTTGGATTCCGTTTGAACGCGAGCGAGAATGCGACCTCGCAATCGGACTCGGCCGATGGTGTCTCTTTCGTAGAGATCGCCATAAATTGATGAAGGAGAAGCTCCGGCATCCACCAGTTCTGCGATAACTCGATAGGTATCGCTGGTGGTGGAAGCAAAGCGAAACCAGCCCGTGTCGGTCGCGATGGCTGCGTACAGCGAGGTGGCCATGGTCTTGGTCATTTTGACTCCCGCTTTTTTGGCGAGCAGTGCCACCAAGTGACCGGTTGCTTCGGCGCTGGTGTCTTTGAAGAACTGTGCCCCGAGGTCATCTTCGCCAACGTGGTGATCGATCACGATCTTCGAACCGGTCCAACGTCTCAATACGTCGGCCATCGGTCCTAATTGCGCCCAAGCGCTCGTGTCTAGAATAATTAGGCAGTCGCCTGAGACATCTTCCGCGTCGATGTGTTCGCTGACGACCCGGATCGTTTGCGCCGGATCCAAAAAAGTCAAGATCGGGGGTGTTTGATGACCGTTGACGATCATGAACTCTTTCCCCATCGCTTGCAAAATGCCTGCCATCCCCAACTCGCTACCCAGCGCATCGCAATCTGGGCGAATATGGCTAGTGAGCACGAATCGGTCGTGCTTTTGGAGAATCGAAATCAATTTATCCCAATCCAGATTCATTTACGCAGCATTTCGTATCAGGTGGACGAAGCAAGAGTCCCGTTCGTGGCGACTAACTTGTCCAGTATTATGGAAAACATTGGCCTTAGAGACACGATTATAGCGGCGATTCTCAACTCCGCGCACGCACCACAGGACCGATTCACAACGGAATCCCCGAAAACATGCATGCCGTTCCCCTGTGTTGCTCTCATTGTTGCGAAAACCGCTGGTTGCAAGCACCTTTTTTGGCTTCGCCTGCTATCGACGCATGCGGGCTCTGCAGATTGATGGCGAGCTGTTTCCAAAGAAAGACTCCCTTCCCAAAAGTGAACCTAAAACACTATACTTTGGTCTTGTCGTCAGAACCCGGGGGCGAAAACGTTCGGATTTTCGGCCTTAGTACTGAATCTAATGCAACAAAGTGCAATGAACGCATTCAACCATCCATTGTCGATCGTGATTATTATCCCCAACCGCGACTAGGCCTCGGGGATTCCTTCACGTTCTGATCTCGCGTTTCGCAGATCGCGTGTGTGGTTTTAAAAAGATAACCCCTGAAGCCTGTCCGAGGGCTTCGGGGGTTTTTTCGTAATGGCAACCCATACCAACAACAAAATCATCATGTCGGCTCGATCTATACACACGTATGACACAACCTTGCGAGATGGCACTCAAGGCGAGGGAGTTAGTTTGTCGCTTCAAGATAAACTTAACATCGCCGTTCGCTTGGCGGAGATGGGGATCGACATGATCGAGGGTGGCTACCCTTTATCGAATGAAAAGGACACGATGTTCTTTCAAAAGATCCGTTCGCTGCCTTTGGGCAACAGCCAAATATGCGCGTTCGGAATGACGCGGCGACGCGGCGTATTGGTCCAAGATGATCCTGGCATGAAGGCGTTGGTAGCCGCTCAGACCCCCGTTATCACCGTGGTTGGTAAATCGTGGGACTTTCATGCGACGAATGTTCTCGGTGTCTCGCTCCAAGAAAACCTCGACATGATCGGAGAGAGCGTCGGCTATTTGGCCAAGTACTCCCAAGTCGTGTACGACGCCGAGCATTTTTTTGACGGTTACAAAGCGAACCGCGAGTATGCATTGCAGGCCATCCGCGCGGCGGCGGATGCTGGGGCACAATGGATCGTGTTCTGCGATACCAATGGTGGGACGTTGCCGGAGGAAGTTTCGGCGATTGTGCAGGACGCTCGCAACGCTTTGGCGCAATGCAAAGTTCGATTTGGAATCCATTGTCACAACGATGGCGATCTTGCGACCGCGAATTCCTTGTCCGCAATCGATGCCGGATGCGAACAAGTTCAAGGTACTATCAATGGGATCGGCGAGCGTTGTGGAAATGCTGACTTGGTGACGGTGTTATCGAACTTGCAATTCAAGAAGAAGGGCTATTCGGTTTTAGGTGGACGATCGCTGGAACATCTGACCGAGTTGTCTCGATACGTCTATGAGACGGCCAATCTACAATTGCGGAGCGGCCAGCCTTTTGTCGGACGAAGTGCCTTTGCGCATAAGGGCGGAATGCACGTTCACGCGGTGAACAAGTTCGCGCACACCTACGAGCATATGGATCCAGCGTTGGTTGGCAACGAGCGTCGTATTCTCGTTAGCGAACTATCCGGACGATCCAACATTGCCGCTTTGACCGCAGACCATCAATTGCCAGACGATCGAGCTGTGCTGGACAAGATCCTGGCTGACGTGGTTGCCAAGGAAAACCAAGGCTATCAGTACGAAGCAGCAGAAGGTTCGTTCGACTTGCTCGTAAAGCGTTGCACTGGCAAGTATGTGGAGCATTTTCAAACGATCAAATACCAGATCCTTTCCGGCGATCTCGATATTGAACGCAATCAAACCTACGCAGAAGCGATTCTCAAAGTACAAGTTCAGGGCGAGACACGTGTAGAGGCTGCAGAGGGGCATGGACCGGTCAATGCCATGGACGCGGCACTTCGCAAGGTTCTGTTGCCGTTTTTTCCTGTCCTCGACGCCATGCACCTAGTGGACTTCAAAGTGCGGGTCGTCAACGGCGAAGCGGGTACAGCAGCGCGAATTCGCGTCAATATCGAGAGCACCGATGGCCACGACACTTGGCGAACCATTGGAGTTAGCGAGAACATCATCGAAGCCAGTTGGCACGCGCTGGTGGATGCTGTCGAATTCAAATTAAACCGATAGTGCAACACTTCATTTCCATTTCCATCCAGAAAATACAATGAACGCTGATCCGCAAGAGATTCCGAATCGATTTGATTTCGCTACCGCAGCTACCGAAATCTACAATCAATGGTTACAGCATGGTTGCTTTGACGCCAATGTCGACAAGAGCAAGAAACCATTCACTATCGTCATTCCTCCACCCAACGTGACGGGCGCATTGCATTTGGGGCATGCTCTCAACAACACGTTGCAGGATATCCAAATCCGCATGCATCGGATGCAAGGTCATGTCGCATTGTGGATGCCTGGAACGGACCATGCCGGGATCGCCACACAGGCGATCGTCGAAAAGCGACTGAAGGAAGTCGAGGGGAAAACGAGACACGACCTCGGTCGAGAAAAACTCATCGAGCGCATCTGGCAGTGGAAGGAACAGTACGAAGCCCGTATTCTTGGTCAATTAAAGCAGATGGGGTGTTCCTGCGATTGGCGTCGGACTCGATTTACGCTGGACCCTATGTGCGCCCGCGCGGTTCGTTCAACGTTCTTCGACCTTTTTTCCAAGGGATTAATCTATCGCGGAAAACGGCTCGTCAATTGGGATACCTATCTGCAAACAGCCGTCAGCGATGACGAAGTGAATCCCGAAACGATCAAAGGGCATTTTTGGCATTTGCGATATCCAGTGGTCGGCCCCAAAGCGGGCGAGCCTACGTACGTTACCATCGCAACCACGCGTCCGGAAACCATGTTGGGAGATACAGCCGTTGCGGTTCATCCCAATCCTGCCGAAGCGCTCGACAAATACGAAGCACAGTTGCGAGAAAAACTAGCGGGGGCGAACGCCAAGGACCAACCTGCAATCCAAGTGCAGCTTGATGAGCTCGCGGTTCGCCGCGCAGAAGTCTTGCCGCAACTGATCCAATTGGCAGAAATGGCTCGCGATGGGCGAAAGCTCCGATTGCCGCTTGTTGAGCGAGAGATCCCCTTGGTTACCGACCCGTGGGCAAAACCAGAGTTGGGTAGCGGTTGCGTCAAGATAACGCCTGCACACGATCCGAATGACTACGAGGTCGCGTTGAGGTGCTCTTTGCCCATGATCAATATCATGAACCCGGATGGTACGTTAAATGAAAACGGCGGGCCCTATGTCGGTTTGACGATGCCGAAAGCACGCGCCAAAGTCGTTGCCGCGATGGACGATCTCGGGTTCCTCGAAAAGACGGAAGATCGCGAAATTGAACTGAAGCACAGCGATCGCAGCAAGACGCCTATCGAACCGTATCTTGCGGACCAGTGGTTTGTACGAATGGAGCAACTAGCCCAATCCGCGATGGATGCTGTGACCAGTGGGAAAGTCAAAATCTTCCCAAGTCGCTATGCCAACGGATATCTGGATTGGCTGGGAGAGAAACGGGATTGGCCTGTTGGACGGCAACTATGGTGGGGCCATCAAATCCCGATCTGGAGCAAGACTCTAGACACGGTTTCCAATGCCCAGTCGCTCAAATTCAAAATCGAAGCCATGCCAGAACGGCTCTCTGGGTTGCTCAATGTTTCTATCGAAGAACCTGCGACGGTGCATGTCTGCGTCCGCGATGAAGATGCTGGTTTAGAAGCTAAGCTCAACTCGCTCGGACTCGTCCGGCAAGAAGATGTTTTGGATACGTGGTTTTCATCCGCCCTCTGGCCGCACTCTACTCTGGGTTGGCCTGAACAAACCGATGAGCTGGAGTACTTCTATCCCACCAGCACGCTGATCACGTCTAGGGATATCATCACTCTGTGGGTTGCACGCATGGTGTTGATGGGACTCAATAACGTACATGAGATCCCGTTCAATGAAGTGTTCATTCATCCGAAGATCTTGGATGGATACGGCGAAGGGATGTCCAAGAGCAAAGGGAACGGCGTCGATCCGCTGGATGTGATCAATAAGTTTGGTCCCGATGCATTGCGATTTGGTTTGGTTTGGTTGTGTACCGAAACGCAAGACGTTCGTATGCCTGTTCAGTTTGAGTGCCCGCATTGCGAAGCGCTGGTCAATCAAACTCGCGAAAATCGGCAGCAACCGACCGTTAAATGCGACAAGTGCGGGCAGCGGTTCTCTACGCAGTGGGCTGAGACAGCAGAAGACAAAGCGATTGCAAAAGCACCGGTTGTGAGCGAACGGTTCGAGGTAGCTCGCAATTTCGTCAACAAGCTATGGAATGCATCGCGATTCGTAATGATGAACCTCGAAGGGTTCAAACCGATGAAGGTCGATTTCGATGCGCTCCCATTGGAAGACCAGTGGATCTTGTCGCGCCTCGCGACCGTCACCAAGCAGATGCAGTCCGACATCGAGCATTATCACTATGCCGAAGCTGCCCGCGTTATTTACGATTTCGCTTGGGACCATTTCTGTTCGCTGTATGTCGAAATGGCAAAGCCTCGATTGCAGGATCCTGCCGCTCGCCCTCTGGTTCAGCAAGTCCTCGCCCATTGCTTAGACGCAATGCTGAGATTGTTGCATCCGATTACCCCATTCGTTACCGAAGCAATATGGCAGCAATTGGTTCGGTTCGCTCCCTCAAGGGATCTTCATTCCGATTCGGCACCAAGTCGATGGTTGGTCGGTGCAAGTTGGCCCGCTGTTCATGAGGAGCACATTCGCCCCGAAGTGGAAAAGCAATTTTCACATTTCGTCGCGCTCATTGGTGCCGTTCGAGAGATCCGATCGCGACAGAACATCGCCCCGAAAGACTCGGTCCAGTTCAGTGTGAAATGCGAGCCCGCGATGCAACAACTTCTTGCCCCGATGGCCAGTTTTATCGAAAGTATGGCGGGAGCAACCGCAACGGAGTGGAGCATGTCTCCTACCCTGCCATCCATCAACGCGCACATTGCCATCGAACAAATGGATGTGTACGTGGATTTGACACAGTTTATCGATGTGGCTGCCGAAATCTCGCGAAACGAAAAGTTGCTGACCAATTTGGTAAAGCAGATTCAGGGCAAGGAGGGCCGCTTGTCCAACGAAGCCTTCGTAAGCCGCGCTCCTGCGGATATTATTGCCAAAGAACGGCAAGCGCTCGATGAGCTGATCGCTCAGCGGGCTGCCGCAGAACAGGCGATCGAAAAATTGAAGAAGCTTTAAAATTTTGCTTGCGAAATGTGCTTTCGTAGTGAGCTGCGCATTTCGAAACATCGATTGGATTGATTATCTGTTGATTAAGCGGTGGTTCGCTTCTCCGCTTTAGTTTTCATCCCGAAAGCTCTCGTTTTCGGGATGAGAACCAGCCCTTGTTTGCACCCATTGAGCATAGCATGCCTGTGCACTGGTGCGCATTGAAAGCACATTCGGAATATCCCCACGCAGTTCTCGTGGATTTGCCCCATCAAGTTTTGTGTAGGGGCGTTTCTTAGACTCGGCTCATCCTATGTTTGGATTGCAGTCGAAGATTGTGCTTCGGCTCACGACGTGTTCTTAGGCGGTTTCTTGTCTGGTCTGAAACCCCATCTTTTTGTCATTGTCTGCAGCGGTCGTTCGGATTCGAGCTCATCCGGACATAGGAGAAATCGCGGGCTCAGCGGCATCGCAATCGAAACGGCATCTTCTGAACGTCTAATGCAAGAATGGTCTTGGCGAGAAAGTGATACGATGAATATCTTCCGTGCATTTACCAACATGTCTGCAATCTCCTCTGTTCTGTCTAGCAGTCGCAACCGGTGGAGTCCTGATCGAGCGCACTTGAACGCTTTTCTCCGCAATCAATTGCTATTGGAAATTGATTTGTCTGGAACGATTACCTCCTGCAGCGATGCACTGCAGTCGATCTTGGGTAACTCTCACGGCGAAATCGTTGGGAAAAAGATTGGTTCTTTCGTTGATCCCAAGACAGCGGCCGGCCAAGAATTTAGCGGCCTATGGAACGCCGTTCTGTTAGGTGAGACCAAGCAAACGGACATGCTCCTCTCGCGACGCGAGGCCAAGCCGTTGTGGATGGCGATTCAGTTTTCACCTGTTCTGGATGCTCAAAACAAGGTTTGCAAAGTGCTTGCGATCCTGACCAACAATTCCGAAACCAAAGCACTAGCCTTGGAAAACGAAGACTTGCGAGTTTGCGCTGAGATCATCAACATGACCAGCATCGTTTCTGAGGCGGATCTCAAGGGTGATATTGTTACGGTCAACGATAAATTCATCGAGGTTTCCAAATATAGTCGCGAGGAATTGATAGGGCACCCGCACAATACAACGCGACATCCGGACATGCCGAAAGAAGTGTTCAAAGAACTATGGTCCACGATCGGCCGCGGGCGACCGTTTCGAGGTGTTATCAAAAATAGAGCCAAGGATGGGACGCCGTACTATGTGGATGCAGTCATTGCACCGGTGATGGGTGAGAATGGAAAGCCAAAAAAGTATATCGGTGTGCGATACGATATCACGGCAACCGAGATTGAACGGCAGAATGCAAAGGGGATTCTCGATGCCATCGATAGCGCATTTAGTTATGTCGAGTTCGATACCGAAGGCAACATCCTAGTGGCCAATCCTACTTTCCTGCAGCTGATGGGGTACGCATCAGACGAAGTGGTCGGCCATCATCATCGCATGTTCGTCGACTCACATACTGCGAGCTCCAGCGAATACCGGCAGTTTTGGAAGGAACTCGCCGGTGGAGCGACCAAGTCCGAAACGTCGAAGCGTATCAAGAAGGATGGCAAGGAAGTGTTTGTTCAATCGGTCCTGGCACCGGTAAAGGACGAGATGGGGAGAGTGTTTAAAATCGTCAAGATTGCCACCGACGTGACTGCGGAGAAAATTAAGAGTACTGACTTCGAGGAGCAGCTCAAGGGTATCAACCGCGCACAAGGTGTGATTGAATTCAATCTTGATGGATCCATTCGAACAGCAAACGCCGTCTTCTTGGAAGCGACGGGATACTCGTTGGAAGAGTTGCGAGGCATGAACCACCGCGACCTGGTGGAGCGGCACTACGCTGAGAGTTCCGAGTATCGGAGCCTTTGGGAAAATCTGCGGGCTGGCAAATTCTTTATGTCAGAGATCAAGCGTGTCGGAAAAGGTGGCCGCGAATTGTACCTGCAGGCCGTTTATTCTCCAAACTGCGATATCAATGGCAAAGTCTATAAGGTCGTCAAGTTTGCGACCGACATCACCGCAAACAAAGTCAAGGAACGAGAGTTCGCACAGGCGCAAGAGGCTGCAAGTCGAGATGCGGAATTGCGTCGCCAACGCGAGCAATTGGAAGCTGCGGACTTGCAAGAAAAGGTTGCGAAAGTGCTTGATGTGGTCAACGCGATCGCAGAAGGTAATTTCGATGTCGCGATCCCTGTGCTAGGCGAAGATGCGATCGGACAAGTCGCTCTCGCGCTGCAGCAAGCTGTGGGCGCGATGAAATCGGCGTTAGGTGAAGTGCGCGATGTTGCGGGAACGGTTTCAGCGGCAGCGGAGCAATTGACCTCTGCATCGCGTGAAATCACGGTGGGAGCCCAAACGCAAGCGACGAGCCTCGAGGAAACAGCATCCAGTTTGGAAGAAATAACCTCTACCGTAAAGCAGAATTCCGATAACGCACAGCAAGCTCGGCAGCTTGCCAATGGCTCGCGGGATATAGCCGAGCGTGGAGGAGTCGTAGTCAACGATGCGGTCCAAGCCATGAGCGAAATCAACAATGCATCCAAGAAGATAGCGGACATCATCACAACGATCGACGAAATAGCATTTCAGACGAACTTGCTCGCACTCAACGCAGCCGTCGAGGCTGCACGGGCAGGCGAGCAAGGGCGTGGGTTTGCGGTTGTCGCCGCTGAAGTTCGCAACTTGGCTCAGCGAAGTGCCAGCGCGGCAAAAGAGATCAAGACACTGATTCAAGACTCTGTTCGCAAAGTGGACAATGGCACGGAATTGGTGAACAAGTCGGGGCAGACGCTTGCTGAGATTGTCAACTCGGTCAAGCGCGTTACCGATATCGTTTCTGAGATTGCTGCGGCCTCGAAGGAGCAGCTGACCGGAATTGAGCAGGTAAACAAAGCCGTAACGCAAATGGACCGGGTCACACAAGGGAACGCGACGCAGACCGAAGAGATGTCTGGCACAGCGGATTCCCTTTTGAATCACGCCATTCAATTGAGCGAGCTGGTAGGACGATTCCGACTAGAATCGGAACGTGCGACAACCTCTGCAACGACAAAAGCTCGATCTATTCCCAAGTCCAACGTCCCACCCCCAAAGCCCCGCACGCCCATAATCCCGATGGGCTCGATGGATCGATGTGCCAGCGAAGCAACGTTCGAATTTTAAAAAGGGGTCAGGTCTGGGTCAGGTCTCTTTTTTCTCAATCGGCTTCTTAATGGAGAGTGATTTCGGTCGCCCGCGGGGGCGCATAGTAGATTCAAGGTTCAATCTTCTGGCGATCGATTCGGTCCATCCTGGGTCGCCGAAAGGTTGTCCTCGACGTGCGCATCTTCTAATCGCCTCAAGTTCTTGATCGCTCATGGCTTCGTTGACGCGACTCTTCCAATTCGGAAGCCTCGGGATC
>CAIXME010000331.1 GCA_903920425.1 uncultured Pirellula sp.
AATCGGGGTGATAGAGTCTTTGACGCATGGATCCACCGGTCATCAGGCATCGAGCTAAACCGATCGCGCCGACGGCTTCAAGTCTGTCGGAGTCTTGTACAACCTTTGCTTCGATGGTTTCGCAAGGAATGTTGGCGGAGAAACTGTGAGCAGCAATACAATGCGAGATTGCCGGAATCAGATCTGGTGGGTAATCGATACTCCCAAGAAAATCTTCAGCAGCTTTGGCAGCGAGTCGGGAGGCAAGGCTTCGCTGCGGTGAGTTTTTCGCGACAGCAACACAATCATGCAACCACGCGGCGGGCAAGAAAATAGCGGGGTTTGCGTTCTCGGCGATTCCAAGACGTTTGGCGTTTTCTACGACTCGCTGAACATGATCGATTCCATGCCCGGAGTCGGCGGAAGCCATCTGGTCGCTGCTCCAGCGATGAAGCGTCGGTCGCCAAGTTTGTTCCCATGTGGTTACGCTATCCATAGCCGCAGCGGTATCCTCCGACATCAATACGTCCTGTTATAAAGGCTTAATGGATAGGTTACGGTACCATGCTTCCGTCGGCGGTCCGGAGTGGATTTGCAAACCGATGATGCCTGATTTAGGGATGGTCGTGTCTGATTCCGTGTAGTCAACGGTCGGCTTTCCGTTTAGCCAAATTTGCATTCGATCCCCTTGGGCCCGAATCGTCAACGCGTTCCAGGTTCCTTGTTTGAGAACGGAGAGGACCTTTTCTTTTTCTCCTTCGGCCATCATTTTATTGCGACGAGATTCGTCGTATAACGAGCCCCAAACGGGCCGATCCCACGCGTTACCGATATCGCATTGGAAACCGCTAACTTCTGTTTTGTCGGGTACGCGCGCTGAGCGGAATTGAACTCCCGCGTTATCTCCCTCCCCCTTCAGTCGTACTTCGAACTTCAACTCAAAGTCGCCATACTTCGATTCGGTACAGAGAAACTCGTTATGAGGGATTGGTTTGGTGAGGTTGCCGGCAACAATGCAACCGTCTTCAATTCGAAACCAATCGGAGTTGCCCTCCCAGCCTTTGAAACTGGTTCCGTCAAAGAGAGGTACAAAGCCTGTCTCGAGAGGTTGCTTGGTGCCCGCTTTGGGTTCCTGCGCAATTAAGTTTTGGTTGTGATTGTTTAACGTCAGCGTTGCGATGATTCCTCCGACCGCAAGGCTAACGATAAAATAAACAAGCCCTCTCGAAAGGGGCTTGAGTAGGACTAGCATCGCGTTAGGATCGCTAGACGTAGGGAGCTTGAAAGTCATGAAAACACCCTTGATGGGAGAGTTGGCCGTGGATGCAGACTAGCCGCATATGATCGGTTACCCCCGGGTGATTTGCAATACCTAGCATTCGAACGACAAGTTGTCGTCTTCGGGCATGTCCTCGCAGTCGATCCCGAGTCGAGATTGAAGTTTCTCGAATTCTCTCGCAAAAACATCGGTACTGCTGTGAACATGCTCCGCTTCGGTAATGAATCGAATCTCATCGTCTGGGTAGACGTCGTGTTTGATCAATACGCGTTCGAAGTTTTCGAGAGGTGACCCGTAGCAAATGAGCATCTTGTGTTCATCGAATTGAATTTCTTGTTGCTTTTTCGGGTTGAGCACCGCGATGCCTGTGCATCCGTCATTGAGGATCATTTCCTCAAAGTCATAGAAGACACTCTTTAGGACTGGGACATCGATATGTTCGCGATACAGGTCTTCGTGTTCTCCTGAACCGTGATGGCTTGTCTCGAGAACGACGTCTACTTCGTTACCTAAGCAATCGATCAGATCCATGAAAAGATCGAATAGTCGCTCGCGAGATGCGGCGGCCATAATCACAGGTACTTGTGTATTGGATTGTGGATCAGTGTAGGAATCGTGACGAAAACCCTGGCGCGGCACGACTTGCAGATCGTACGATGGCCTGACCGCTTCGGTGAGGTCAAAGGCACCATAGCGAAAAACACCCATATGGGCTTCGAGTTCCTCGTTGCTCAGCGTTTGGAAGCTGGACGTTGGATTGGAACGCGAATCCGCCTCGGGCGCTATGAGGGATTTGCTTGGTTGATAACCGGGAGTGGAGCCCATTGGAATAGCTCGTGCTTTTCAAGGGTAATTGGGATCGGATAGGAAAATCATCTAATGTCAGTCCCTCAGATCCGCTGAGGAACAACCAAGATTAGGTCACCTTGATCCCGAGCACCCTTATTTCATTCTTTTTCCCCACCTTTTCTTGCCTGCATAATCGTTACAGACGGAATAGTCTTGGAAGTCTGGATCGAGCTTTCTGGAAATTCAACTACATTAGAGGTTCACCCGAAAACCTGATCACCGAGAAATCCATGAATCGACACTGTATTACCTCTGCAATTGCCTACCAGTTCGCTGTCTACTCGACTTGCTTGATGTTTGCCGTTGGATGCGACCAACGCACCGTCGAACAAAAAAACAAAGCGACCGAAACGGTACTTTCGGAACTTGGAGTTGCGCCGGTGGGCACCCCCTCGGCATCCCCAAAGGCGGGAGCTGCAAAAACGAAGGAGTCGGATATCACTGCTTCTCAAGAGAGCCAGGATCCAGCTTCAGAAACGAACGTCCCTGTGAATTCGCTGACCGCTCCTAAGCCGACGCTGACTACGGACGATCCAACGAAACCCTGGATTACCGCCGAGGAGCTACCTCGTGAAACTTGGGAAGTTCAGTACGTTGGAAATGTCCCGGTAGGCTTTTTGCATCGGCGTACCGAAGTCTCACGATCTCAAGGTGACAAAGTCTTTCGCAATGAAGCCGAAAGTCGAATCAGGATCTCTATCAAAGGGAAGCCACTCCAGCAGCACTTGTTGATCAAAACCATCGAAAAGGATAATGGTGAAATCATCAGCATCGATGGCGAACTCAACATCGGTGGAGTCAAGCAAGATTTTCAAGGTACCATTATCAAAGAGATGCTCCATCTCACCGGAAAGAACAACGGGAAAGCGGTCGCATCCCAAATCGAATGGAAAAGCGAGTACCGCGGCCCATTCGCTGTAGAGCAGTCGCTCAAGCGACGCCCTATCGTTTCGATGGAAACACGAAAGCTCAAGTACTTTGATCCGATTCTAGGCAAAGTTATTGAGGGGCAATTGGTCGGCGGAGAGTCTCTCGTTACGCCCACCATGCTAGGGGATTCCCGCGAGCTCCTCGAGGTGCGTAACACGGGCTCAACGGGTTCGACAACGATGGAAGCCCTAATGTGGGTCGACGACAAAGGAGAAGGGTACAAATCCTATCTACAGGCTGTCGACGTTCGGTCGTTCCGTACCGATCCTGTAGCCGCGCAACTGGTCTCGTCTATTATTGAGTTACGTAGCATCGATGTAGATTCTATTCTCCTGAATGGCCCAGTAGAAAAAATTCGTAGCAGCGAGCAGCCCTCCAATGCGAATGTGTTTCGTATCAAGCACCGTACAAAAGACCCTTACACGTACTTTCCAAGCAGTTCCAACCAACGAGTAAAGTCTGTTGATCCAAGGACCGTTGATGTCGAGGTCCGGGTAGCGAGTGTGAAGCGAGATCCCGATATGTTCGGGTTTGATGCGTTGGACCCTGAGAATAACGATCGCTATCTAGTGAATTCCGATTTCATTCCTTGTGAAAGCCCACAAATCTTGAAGCTCGCTCGGGCGTTGGAAAAGGAAGCGACCAACACAGATTCGAATGAGAGTACTATTCTCGATAAGGTGAATGCCTGCCGACTGGGACTGTCAAAGCGACTTGCGCTCAAGGAGTTTGACAAACAGATCGGACCGTTGCCCACCGTGTTGCGAAGTAACAGCGCTAACTGCATCGAACATGCCATCCTACTGACTTCCCTGTGTCGATCCCTTAAAGTTCCGGCACGCATCTCCGTCGGCTATTTGTTCAACAGAACACCAGATGAGCCGAAAATGGTTTCCCATGTTTGGGTGGAAGCTCTGATCGATAACATTTGGATCCCTTTTGACTCGACAAAAAGCGAGTTTCCAACTTCTATCGATCGAATCAAAGTTTCCGACACCGATTTCAATAATCCCAACCCATACCCGGAAATCATTCGTGCAGTCCAGATGTTGGCAGACATCGACGTAAGTTTCGTTGCGCCAGCAGATGCCAATGATTCGCCTACCGAGTAGATTCCCGTGAAATCTGGTTTGTCATCTTCTATGCATTTAATGTCGAGAGAGGCTTTCCCAAATCGTTGGTGGGGCGCGATAACGTGTATCGCCGTCGTGGCGCTACTGGTTCGCATCGCTGCAGCATTTTATTGGCAAGGGCTGCAGGAACCCGGTACCTATTTTCGATTCGGCGACAGTGAGTCCTATTGGATTCTAGCTCGCACCATCGCGGATGGTTCTCCGTACCAATACGGTAGCCCCGATTCCAAAATATTCCGGGCTCCCCTGTACCCACTCTTCTTGTCTACCTGCACGTATTTGATTCCTGCAGGTCAAGGCGTCTCATGGGCCGCAGTCTTCGCGGCCAGACTGGCTGGTTCGTTGCTCGGTGCCGGCTGTGTCGTCGCTGTCATGTTGTTGACCAAGCAACTCGTTGGCTTTCAAAGCAAGAACCTGCCAAGTAAGAGCTCTTTAGGTTCTGTTTCCGCGATCATCGGGGCGGGGCTTCTGGCCACGCTCTACCCCGGGGCGATCGGAATGAGCGTATTTATTTTGAGCGAAGCGATATTTTGCCCGTTGGTATTGCTGAGTCTTTTTTGTGTTTCTCGCTTTTTGATTGTCAACCATTCAGAGGGACAGCAGAGCTCATGGCGATGGATGCTGTGCGCTGGAGCCCTCAGTGGTGCAGCATGCCTGGCTCGCCCTAGTTGGAGTTTGTGGCCTGCGATTCTTTTTCCATACGTTTTGCTAGCAATGAGAAAGCAAGAGGTCGTGTCTATAGGAGACGAACGCAATGCGAGCTGGATGAAGCGTTGCATTTTGGCTTGCCTAGCGTTTTGCTTGGGTGTTTGCATGGTCATGTCGCCATGGTGGATACGGAACTATGGGGTGACAGGGGAGTTTGTACCAACGACTTTGCAAGTGGGTGCTAGTCTTTACGATGGCTGGCATCCTGGAGCATCGGGTAGCAGCGATGAAGGAATGGCATTTGTTAATGCTTTCATTGCAGAGCAGCATGACGAGGACAGGCAGCGGATACAAAGCGGGGAATCGCTTCGAAGTACGTTTGAATGGAGGCTGGACAGGAGGCTCAAGAATGCTGCTATTCAATGGGCTACCGAAAACTCCTCTGCCGCTTGTTGGCTTGGATTGGTAAAGTTGGGGAAGACATGGTCGCCAGTACCGGTAGCTCGTGAGCTTGGCAGCAATGCTGTTAGGTGGTTCGAGGGGATTGGCTACACGACTATTATTGGTTTGGCCATGTTTGGGGTTTGGGATTGCCGCCATCGCATCGGAGCTTGGTTGTTCTTGATGCCATGCGTTTATTTTGCGGTACTGCACATGTTCTTCATTGGGTCTGTGCGTTACCGACAACCGGCTGTATTGATATTATGCGTGCTGGGCGGAGTGGGGATGATGACCTTGCTCCGGACACTGACCAGGAACTGGAAACGAACAGATATCGATGGATCGATAACGACTGCCAATGTCACGGACGATAAGCTCGACAAATGAAGCAACCCAGAATCGTACCGTCGAATCCATTCGACAGGGACGCGATCGCGTATGGGAGCATCGGTTTGTTTGGTTATTGCTGATCGCGATATTGGGCCTTTGGGCATATTCTTATGTCATTAGTCGCGTTGACAGTAGGTTGACGGCCGAAATCCTCAAACTGATTCGCAAGGAATTGCCTTCGCATTTGGTTTATATCGACCGAGCGCATCTGGATCCTGGGCAATCCATAACCATAGAAGGTATTCGGATTGCTAAGCCAACAGACCAAGGATTGCGCGACGTCGTACGCTGCGGTCGGCTTGTCTGCTCAGGGCCAATTGAGTTGATTGGATTGATTCAAGGACAAACTCCGGTGCAGAAGGTGGTTGCAGACGGGTTTGAGCTTTGTATGTGGCCGATGAGTGACGGGCGATTTAGCATCCAGGAGTTGGCTAGTCCGAAACCGATAAGTCCACATCTGCCATCGATTGAAATCCGTTCGGGTTTGATACGATTGGGTAGTGAAACGGGGCTCGCAGAGCAGGAGATCATTTGCCACGATTTGCGAGCTCACGTAGGTTTGGCTCCTCGAATGGTGGATGGACTAGTCAAGCCTTTAGCTGCAAACATTGGTATGAGTGTTTCAAGCAGCTACTTTAATCAAATCACGATCAATGGAACAATTAGCGAAGACAAGAAGTCTTGGAATGCTCAGGGGCGAATAAACAAATTAGAGTACTCGCAAAGATTGGCTGACCAATTACCCAGTGTGTACCGGCAGTACTTGAATCATGCCTCGGGTTTCAATGGTGTAGTCAACTCGGTGTTTTCTATTCTTTGCGACCGTGGAAACATGAGTTACGAGGCAAAGGCTAACATCTCTCAGGGACGGCTAATGCATCCCAAGGTCCCATTTCCCTTGGATGCGCTGTCAGCGGACCTGTATTGCAAAAATGGCTTGATGCAATTGACTAATGTTCACGCCTCCAGCGGGCAAGCGAGCTTGTCGCTTGCGTGTAACATGATGGGGTTCCATTTTGGTGCACCTCTTGCAGCCACCATTGACGTTCGCGACTTGACTTTGGACCAAAGGCTGTACCAAGCACTCCCGGCAGCCATGCAAGAGACGTGGCGCAAGCTGGGCGTGAGCGGGGTCGTGGACGCCCAGGCAACCGTTCGCTTTGACGGCCAGCGTTGGTCGCCCAATGTTTCCGTGCGGGCCAAGAATGCCGGCCTTGAGCCCGACGTTTTTCCGTATCCTATTCGGCAGGTTACGGGCGATTTCCTTTATGCGAATGGAACGCTGACCGCCAACAACCTCACCGGTGTTGCTGGCGACCAGAAGATCAACGGCGCTTTGGTTTTGACCCAAGCACAGCCTCGATGGTTGATGGATCTCAAACTGGCTGCGGATGGTCCTATCGCAATTGATGAGAATCTGCTCAGGGCATTAACTCCCAAGGATACGCCCGAAAGTGGATTGCATAAGTTCGTTCTGTCGCTGCATCCCACGGGAACGGTATTGCTCAAACAGGGGCACTTCTTTCGTACTGCGGAGAATCCTGAGACCGTATCCCGTTCGCTTGAGCTTACTTTTTCCGAATGCTCCATCAAGTATGATTCGTTTCGCTATCCGATTGTGGATGTTCATGGCGAAGTCATCCTCGACAATGAGACGCTGTTGCTCAAGGACTTTGTTGGCCGCAATGATGGGGCGCGACTCAAAGGGCAAGGCAATTGCCGCTTTCGCAATTCCGCCGTCGACTCCATGGAGCTGTATTTCGACGGATATGATGTTGGGTTAGACGAAGAGTTGCAGCAAGCGTTGCCTCGTAGCGTGCGCGGGCTTTGGGACCAGTTACAACCCAGCGGCGTTTTGGATCAGGTTGCTGTCGAAATTCGTCGCGCCAGTGCCAATGACCCGCTTGGGCGCTCCGATATGCGCGTCGCCATCAAAGAGGATCGCGATCCGGAATCGCATGCTGGGCGCTCCGTATCGATTCGGCCTGTATCCTTGCCTTATCAAGTCAACGACGTATCGTGCGATATTGTTTACAGGCCGGGGCTAGTCGAGATCAATTCACTCGAGGGGCTGCATGAAGCGAGCCGTTTGCAAACGCATGGACAATGTAAACTCAATACGGATGGGACTTGGGAGGGGTGGTTGACTTGGCTACCTAACACTCGATTGATTGTGGATCAGAGTTTGCTCAACTGTTTGCCGATTTACTTGAGAGAGCCATTGGCACGATTGGACTTTCACGGTCCTGTGAGCATCACGGGGAAGACTCGCGTTTCCTCACCACCTTCGGCGAACGAGTCGATTGTTCGCGACTGGGATGTGGAACTGCAAATTGAGGATGGTCGCCTAGGGGGGGGTGGTATCGCATCGGGTATTCGTGGTTCCATCGCACTGGCGGGTGAGAATACGCCTCAAGGACCATTGGCCTGCGGGAAACTCATGCTCGATGCGTTGGCTATCAAGAACATACCGATGACGTTGGTGCGAGGCCCTTTCGCGTTCAATCAACAGGAACTCCTGTTCGGACGCGACGCTACCGCTTGGCAGCAAAAGAACAACCTTCGGTCGCCGAACTTCAATCAGACGGAACGCGACAATCCTGTGTCGACGGCCGGCTATTTGGTCCCACGCAACAATTCGGGCTTTTCGGATCCTAGTGTTTCCCAGGCGAGTTTCCGCAGCAATCTGCAAGACTCCTTGGCAGGCAATGGCCCCATCGCGTCTCGCGGCAAGAGCGAACCTCCGGTCGATCCCAATGCGATTCGCACCACCGAAGGAATTCCGCAACTAGACACCAAGGACAACGATATCGTCGCACACACACTGAGCGGCACCATGTTTCTCAGCGGCGTCGAACCATTGCGAGGTCAGCAACGCGGCAGTTATCGCGTTCGATTGGTTGACGCGGATTTACAAGGCTGCCTGGTGGACCTCGGTGAAACCAATGCGCAGGCTACCGGCAGTCTGTCGATTCAATGCGATCTCCAAGGGTCTCTTACGAACACCGCTGCTTTAGAAGGTAAAGGGCAAGTTTGGTTGCGAAAAGCTAACCTTTATGAGTTGCCGGCCATGATTCGCATCTTTCGTATGCTATCGGTTAGTCCTGGCCAAGGCGCGTTTGATTCCGCGGATGCCAAGTTTCGTATCGATGGTGAAAGCATTCCTGTCGAGGAACTCAACTTGGACGGTGATATCGTTTCCATGCAGGGGTCTGGCTGGGTCAACATGCGGCGCGAGTTGCATCTCGACCTGTTTGCACACGTTGGTCGCCGCAATTTGGTAGGAGCTATCTTTAGACCGATTGCTAATTCCAAAGCGGCTCGTCTCTGGCAAATTGAGGTCAGCGGTACAACGTCCGATCCTCAAATCCATCGTCCGATGCCATTGATGAATTCGTTAGACAAAGCGTTACCCGTAGGTGACGAGGTTTCCAATACGCGTTAGAAAGATTTTTTTAAAGGCTATGACAGTTCATGCAAATTCAACCCTCCAACAGCTGGACCAATCCAGCCGCTCTAACTCAACAGTCGCTTTCTGATAACAAGCACGCGGCCGCTGCTACACATCATTCCACCGATCCCAATGCAGTGGATCGACTCGAGAACGCGGAAAAAACAGGCGACCGTGACGCAAACGAGCGTTACGATGGACCTGATTCTCAATCCAATGGATCATCGAACCAAAGGGAAACGTCTGGTTCGGAATCGATGCTTTCGCTCCCTGCCATTGACGATCAACCCGAGTCGACTCTCGACCTTCGCGGCTAAAGAAACCGTTGCCAACACTGGCAGCAGGATTAGGACATCGCGCATACGCACGCCTAATCCGTCGGGTATCCGTTACTGAAAACCAGTTGATAACGGATCGAGGTGATCATTTGGCTTTGATTGCGTACAAGGCTTCGTAGGAACGAATAAAGAGTGTGCCGTTGGATGCGATGGGAGAGGCCGTGATTGCTTCGCCCATCATGATGGTGTTTACCAACTCAAATTTTTTGCCAGTACGCACGATAGAAACGTGACCGTCGTTCGATCCAAAGTAGAGTAGTCCACCCGCAGCAAGCGGGCTTGATCGATGTTGGCCGGTATATGTGCGTTCTAGATATACCTCTTTGCCTGTTGCTAGCTCCAAACATTGCAGCTTGCCGTCCTTGTTGAGCAAGTATACCAAGCCATCCAAAACAACCGGAATAGAAACGTCGGGAGTGCGTGGTGAGTTCCAAGCAACCACGTCGGTCTTCGTCGAACAATCTCCTTGGAGCATTGCAGCCTTTAATGCGATTACGGGGCCTTCTTTGGCGGTCGGCACAATGATCGTCTTGGACTTGGGATCGACACACGGAGAAGCAACGAAACGGAAAGTGGGATCGTTTTGCTTTGGGTTGATTGCGGTTGGGCCGTTAAGTTGACCGAATCGCCAGACTTCTTTCCCGGAGCTGAGGTCGTGTCCTGTAATGCAGTCTGCACCGTGTACGACGAGAAACCGCGAGGCGCCATCATCGTAGATGAAGGGAGATGCATAAGAATGTTTGCATTCGAATTTTGCGTCGGTCACACGATCCATTTCCCAGATCGTTTCCCCCGTATTCTTGTTCAGTTTGACGACCTTGCCCGTTCGGGTAGTGTCGTCCATCTTCATGCGACCATGAATCAACTGAACATACAACGCATCTCCATCCAAAACAGGAGTTGATGTCATGCCGAATTGGATGTCGAGTTTGCCAAAGCGTTGGCCGACATCCGATTTCCAAACCTCTTTACCGTCGACGCTATAGCATGCCAATACGCCTGTGCCGAAAAATGCCCAAACATGCTGACCATCGGTGGACGGTGACGGAGAAGCAGAGTTTCCCTCACCTGCTCTCGCATCTTGATTCCCGGTCCCAGCTTTTTGCTTCCATTGGATTTCGCCGTTGGCTGTGTTAACGCATAAAACCACGAGATCGTCACCTTCGGAACTCGTCACGAAGATTCGATCACCCCATATACAAGGCGTAGCGCCCCCTTGGCCAGGCATGGGAGTACGCCACAGAATGTTCTCGGTTTTGCTCCATGACGTTGGAAGTTGGGTCTCCGAAGAGATTCCGTCTCCGCGGCTTCCTCGCCATTGAGGCCAATCTTCTCCGACAGCATTGAGGCAAAGCGTTGGAACCAAAAACAGTAGGGGAAGAATGCACTTCATGGTGGGAGCTTTTTGGGTGGGGGAAGATTGGCGGAGACTTGGTATAAGCGGGGCGAGAAACCAGCGAAAGCACATTGTGCGGCAAGTGCTCGCCCCATCCCATAAACCTTAACCGTGGACCAGGGTTTTAAAGGCCTTCATCAGTTTGCTGGTGGTGGAACCGACGGACCCAGATCCGATGGGGCGGCCGTCAATGTGGACGACAGGAATGACTTCTGCCGCACTTCCCGTCAGGAAGCATTCGTCCGCGACAAACAGATCGTGGCGCGTTAGCGTGATCTCTTGGGCTGGAATGCCGTGCTCGCGAGCAAGGTCGAGGATCGCGTTGCGAGTGATACCTTCGAGAATTCCTGCGTCCTTTGGAGGCGTCATCAAGACGCCACCTTTGACGATAAAGATGTTGTCGCCAGTACACTCAGCGACTTCTCCCTTGTGGTTGAGCATGAGGGCTTCGATGCAACCTGCTTGAAGGCCTTCGATTTTGGCCATGATATTGTTCAAGTAGTTCAGCGATTTGATGCGTGGGCTCAATGCGGCTGGATGGTTTCTAATCGTGGAGGCCGTAATGATTTTCAGCCCATTCTGATAGTATTCCTCTGGATATAGAGAAATGGAATCCGCGATGATGATCACTTGTGGATCGCTGGTTCGGTTAGGATCCAATCCGAGTGAACCAGCACCGCGAGTTACAATGAGGCGGATGTAGGCATTTACCAAACCGTTTATCTGGAGCGTTTTGTTGACGTCTGCGGCCATTTGCTCCTTGGAAATGGGGATTTTCAAACAGATCGCGAGTGCCGATTCGTATAGCCGATCCATATGCTCTTGCATACGGAACACTTTGCTAGAGTAGCTACGCATGCCTTCGAACACGCCGTCCCCATATAGAAGTCCGTGATCGTAGACGCTGATCTTTGCATTCTCTTTGTCGTAAAACTGGCCGTTAATGTAGATTTGAAGTGACATAGTTGTAGGATGTTAGACGTTAGACTTTCGAAATCCGCTCGATGGAATGTTACCAGACCAAGGGCGAACGAGAAAGGATGCACATGCATGCCTGTTGGTTCGCATTGTTTTTTGTGCAGGTTTCCGCGAGGTGGCGAAAACCCGCGTTCCGCTTCTGCGCAGGATTCGCCACGACCGCCTGGCAAAGGCCATGGGCAGGCTTGCTCGCCGAAGAGAAGAGGCTCTTCGATTGGGGGGAAAATTCGAGCGAGGCAGGTTCGTTATTGGGAAGTGGTTTCAGTACGGTTTGAATGGTTTTTATGCCACCAGTCGTACATGTCAAAGAGCGATTCTCTCAGATTTTGCCCGTGCTGGGCTCGGGACGCGTGCCATTCGGGCGATTCGAGTAGCGAAGGGGCGATTGGGGCCTTGTTGTTCTTTTGCAGCAACTCACGGATGACCCAGCGGGACGAGTCTTCATCTACAAAAGTTGTCCAAAGCGTTTCAAATCCTTGCACAGGTCTATGCGTTGTTATCAACAGTCGGATGGAGCGTTTTGCGGCCGTCATCCGTACAAGGACTTTTGACAGCCATGAGAGTTGTTCGTAACCGTCGAGGATGGCTACGGAGTCGGTCTTCCAATGTCGGCGACTTTTTTCAAGAGCGGAAAAAGATGCTGTGCCGGAGGAGAATCGGACATGGTGGATTGGCACGGTGGGTTTGAGCGATTCTATTTCTCGCATCAGTGTTGCGATCAGCGTCGATTTCCCAGATCCATGGGGACCTAAGATGGAGCCTTTGCCGTTTTGCAATTTCCAAAAGCGATCGATGAGTTCCCGAGAATTGGTTCTGCCAAAATACTCGTATTCCAACGCGCCGGGCTGAAAGAATCGAGTGGCAAATGGATTCGCTTGCATCTCTATTTCGGATTGGAATTGGGGAGCAAGAGTCCCAGACCAAGCATCACGATATTCGTTCCATTAAACAAAAAGTGAACGAGCATCACCGGTAAAATACTTTGGCGCCATTGATATAGCCGCCCCAGTACGACCCCGAAAACAATGAGCGGTACCCAGCTGATACCGTAACTAAAGTGCGCCAAGCCAAACAAGCATCCGCTCAAAATTGCAGGCCACCATGGGGGTCGAACAGGGCTCAACAAGACGCACTGATTGTTCTCTGCAGGTGCGTATGTTTCCGTTTCTAAAACGGAATGGCTTGGGGGAGCGTAGGGTTGAGTTTGCTGGACAGGCAATTCTGCCTGCGCCTGCGGTGCGTTGATCCCGGGTCCGATTGGGGAGGTGAGGTGTTGCGTTTCCTGTGTGGATTGAGTTGACGGCGTAGTGCTTTGGACTCGTTGGCCGAATAGAAAAGCAAATGGCTTATTCGCAGCAAAATAGATCGACTCAAACCAGCCGATCAAAAGAACACGAAATGCAAACTCCTCGGATATTGGAGCCACGATGGCTGCTTGCCAGAAGGCGATTCCAAGCAGCCATGGGTATTTTTTTACCATGTCGATGATGGGATGTTCGTACTCAACTTTTGTCCCGAACTGCAAAACAGTGCTCAAAAGCAGCAATGGTGGAGTCACCAACAAGAAACATTGCACGCCCGCTCGCAAGTCGCTTCCTATTTGATCGCTCCGCCATCCCAATTTCTTTAGCGAGCAACCGCTACGCATAGCAATGAAGGCCGTCATCACGAATACCCACACGATCTGGGCGGAGCTCATGACCGTGGAGTAGACGTAATCTCGCTCCGACATCCGTTTTTCGATAGAAGCGGACGTCGGCACCGGGGAAGCAACTGGTTCCGAGGAGAGTTGCAAGTTTGGAGTTGTGGCAGCCGATCCCAGATTCACCAATCGCCAAACTAGGGCTGTAATGAAAAACAAGACAAATAGGGCCACGACTGCGACCAAGATATCGATGAGGCCGACAGTCGCCTGAGGCTCAGCTACGGTTTGGTTCGCAGAGGAACGACTCCGGAGCCTAGCGATCCAGCCACTCCATGCTGCGATCGATCCGCCCATCACTCCGACGAAGATAGCGAGCAAGGCCAGCATGGCCATTGACTGAATGGGAGTCATTGTGGCTTCTTTATGACAAGCAGGACATATTCAAGTCCAGAGATCACAGTCAGGACAATTGCCGTCCATATGCTCAGAACGCTCGTTACGTGAATCCAGGATGGAGCATTGGTGTACTGGAGTTCGATCATGGTTGAGACGATGGCGACGCACTGAGCGACCATTTTCCACTTGCCAAGTTGTTTCGCTGAAAAGTCCCCGCCTTGTCCTTCTACCATTCCTCGCAGGCTGGTAACCAGCAATTCACGGCCTACCACCAGCGTAGCCATCCACGGAGCGATGGGTGAGCCTGGTACAGCACAGAGTGCGATCAAAGCCCCGCAAATGATTATTTTGTCGACAAAGGGGTCGAGGATGCGACCGAGCTTGGTGACTTGCTGGAATTTTCTCGCCCACCAACCATCGATCCAGTCGGTGCTTGCAGCGATCACAAAACAAATAACTGCTGCAAGCAACATCCGCCATTCGACCAAAACGCACACGGCGATGGCCAGCACAAAGCGTGCAGCAGATAGCCCGTTGGGTACGTTCCAGTTCGAATCGGAAGGGCTAGTCAATGCCATTATCGAACGGTTCCTACGGCAGCTGCCACCAAATCGTAATTCTTGGACGAGACAATTTCACAATCGACTAAGTCGCCTGCCCGAAGCGGCTTGTCGGTTTCGCCAGTAACGAATACCGCGGCATCGACATCAGGTGCGTCAGCATACGATCGCCCGATCCAAATGTTTTTGGCTTCGTCGACAGGTTTATCGATGAGAACATCCATGCGAGTTCCGATACGGCCTTCGCACCAGGCGAAAGCGTTCTGTTGCTGCACGGCCATGAGGCGATTTCGTCGTTCCTTTTTGATTCGCTCCGGCAAATGATCTGTCAGTTTCGCGGCGGGTGTGTCGGGCTCAATCGAGTAGGTAAACACACCTAGCCGTTCGAAATGCATTTCGGCGACGAACGCTTCGAGTTCATCGAATTGTTCGTCGGTTTCGCCAGGAAAGCCTGTGATCATGGTTGTACGCATGACCAAATCTGGGATGCCTTCACGCAGCTTGGTAACCAGCTCGTGAGTTTTGTCGCGTGTCACGCGGCGAGCCATCCGTTTGAGCATGGTATCGTTGATGTGTTGCAACGGCATATCTACATAGGGGAGGATTTTTTTTGCATTGGCCATGGTGTGTACCAATTGATCGTCGATGTACATCGGATAAAAGTACATCAGACGAATCCAATCAAGTCCTTCGACAGCATCGAGTTGTTCGAGCAATTCAAAGAGCCTGGCTCGTCCGTAGAGATCGATCCCATAGAATGTGGTGTCTTGAGCGACAACGATCAGTTCACGAACGCCGTTGTCTGCAAGCTTCTTCGCTTCCTCGATGATTCCTTCGATCGGCTTGCTGGCGTGTTTTCCACGCATCTTGGGGATAGCGCAAAAGGTGCAGAGGCGATCGCAGCCTTCTGAAATTTTCATATACGCAAAGTGTTGTGGGGTCACTTGCAAGCGAAAATTGTCGGCCAATGCTCGGATCGGAGCCGGCTTGAATACGGTCCGCTGCTCATCCAGTCCGTCCATGAATCGTTGGACGATCGTCGTGATATCATCGCGGCCGAAAACGCCCACCATTCCATCGATTTCCGGGCGGGCTTCCAACAGCTTTTCCTGCTGTCGTTCCGCAAGGCAGCCCGTTACGATTACCCCGCGTATCTTGCCTTGTCGTTTTAGTTCGAGCATTTGGTCGATTGCTTCAAACGACTCTTTTCTGGCGTTGTCGATGAAACCGCAGGTGTTGATGACGACGAAATCGCTTTTTTCAGGATCCTGGACGAGGTTATAGCCGTCCTTGTGCAGCAGTCCGAGCATCTGCTCGCTGTCGACCAAATTCTTTGGGCAACCAAGACTTATGAAGGCGTAGGAGCCTTTGGCATCGCCGACGCGTCCCTGTAAACGGGCCAATTCATCGCTGGAAGCATCAAGATTGGCTAGGATCGGTAATGAACGCATACGTCATAAGTAGGGTTAAGGTGATTGGCAGGAGGAGGCGGAAATACCGGCTTCAGTTAAAAGATCGCCCCTCTTTCAGCACTCCTCGATGATAACAATCATGGCAAAAGCGACTAGCTTAATTCGCCGAACGAATATGCCGAATATGCGTTTCCTGCCGCATTTATTGGAAAAACACGGGGTTGCTCCGTCTTGCGGGCTGCCAGTTGGATGCATTGTGACGGTTGTATTTTCCTACTATTTGAAAATACGCTTGCAAACACCTGAAAGTGAATTTGACAGTCCCTAATCAGGTCGATCTACGAATCCTGGATACCCGCGTCGACTCTGGAGAGAAAGCGGGGGTATGTGAAGCTCTCACACGAGTAGGCTTCAAGAAAAGTGGTAATGGATGCCACGTCTAGGATGGACGTTATAAAGCAAGGAGCTTTCCGGTGAAGACAACTTGGATTCATAGCCTCGCGTTTACAGTGGGAATGACAGCTATTCCCGGTATCGCCTCGGCGCAATATACGATTGGAAATTCGGGAGCAGGGCTTGCCGCTAGCTCCTTCAACGCAAATACCGCCGCTCCAGCAAACAATGCTGCACTGCGGAATTACATGGCTCCGCCAGCTGCCAGCACGATGCAAAATGGCCAAGCGAGTTTGGCTGCCTATGCTCAAGGCGGAGCGGTTGGCAGCGGAGTTCCTGGCGGGCATGTGCATGTTCCCGGTGTGCCTGTAACCGAGAATCCCGTTCTCAACACTCAGTACCAGGCTGCTCCCACCTATGCGGCGCCACCTGTACAGCCCTATGAACAGATGCCGATGGCGCAATCGCAGCAACCTGCCGCGAACACCTACGCCTCGCCGTACGCATCTCAGCCACACGCCAGTCCCGTTCCAACGCCGATGTCCAGCTCTTGTCCAGCGTGCAGTTCGGGAAGCTGCGCAACGCATGGTGTAGGGATGGATGCTTCGTCGATGGTTGCATCGCCGGCGTGCGGAAGTGGCGATAGTTGCTACTCCGAGCCCGCAATGAGCTGCGGCCCCTCGATCATGTCGCCATCGCCATGGATCTTCGGAGCCAGCGGGCTCTTGTTCAATCGTGTTGATCAGGATTATGTTCGATTGACCAGCGATAGCACGATGCCGTCGGATGCATTGCTCAGCACAGATAGCGCTCGCATGCAAGCGACTGGTGGCATTCAGTTGTCCGCTGGCCGTTATTTCTGCGATGGTCGATACGCGATCGTTGGAAGCTACTGGGGGATTTTCTCGAATCCTCAAACCGCATCCGTTCAAACTCCAGCCGGTGGCAACTTGCGATCGAATTTGCCATTCACGTTGCGTGGACCGAACGACACGGCAACCCCTGGTATGCCTTACGGTATCCAAATGCCAGGCCAGTTTGTTTATGACTGGTATGACGGGGCATTTGCGCACCGTGTTGTTCGCGATCAACAGTTCAACAATGTTGAATTGAATTTCTTCTCGTTTGCACTTGGCGGCGGAGCTCGTCAACCTTACGAACAAGAATGCGGAACTACCACACTCGGAGGCCGCTTTGGAGCTGGTCGTTACGCAACTCCATCCTACGGCGGATATGGCAGCTGTGGCGACCCATGCGGGTCGTCCTGCGGACCAGTGGCTTGTTCGACACCATGCAGCAGCGGTCCAACTGGCCCCTGTGCACCTTGGTACGGCGCGCAATGCAGCAAGCTACGGCTGAATATGTACGGCGGTGTACGCTGGTTCCAATTCCGCGATTCGCTGGAATACGCCGCGAGCTCGACCGACGCTATATACGGAACGACTGCAGACGATTTCTACTATCGCAACGGTGTAACCAACGATCTGGTTGGTTTCCAGTTGGGATCGCTCGCTCAATGGTGCACGGGAACCCGTTTCAATCTGTTTGCGGGGACAGCGTTCGGTATTTACGGTAACAAGGTTACTGCCGATACCTATGCTGGCACCACGACAACCGCAGCGACGATTATGTCGACCAACTCGTTCAATGGCATGCCATACAACTACAGCGCTTCACAAACGGACATCGCTTTCTTGGGCGAAGGCAACTTGGGCGTTGGCGTTCGTGTCTGCCGCGGTTGGACTGCTAACCTTGGTTATCGCGTTGTTGGAGTCAACGGAGTCGCAACAGCAGTTGGTCAGATTCCGAGAGACTTTTCGCTCGGAAATGATGTGAACAAAGTTTACAACAACAACAGCTTGATTTTGCACGGTTTGGTTCTCGGGGCTGCTTACAACTTCTAAGCAGACATGCTGAAGCAAAACGCTAGCAACGACATATAGACAACATCCATCCAAGGCCTCTCGATTCGTCGAGAGGCCTTTCTTTTTTTAACTGTCCAATGGGCTGTTGTTCCATTTGCCTTTGGAAACTCTTCGGAAATCCGCGACCGGTGGGGAGGCACATCGCTTGACCGGGCTGTATAATTCGTTCACTGGAAAATCAACTACCCACCCATAACTTCCTTTTGAGGATTGAAATGTCGATGTACCGAAAAACACTCATGGCGGGCATTGCTGCCATGGCTCTTGTGTCAGGATACGCTACCAGCACTAACTCGAATAACGGAGCTGCATTCGCTGACGATGCAAACAAAACAGCCGTGCCTAAATCACTTGCATTCAAAATGAACACTCTCGAAGGTGAGCCCGCCGACTTGAGCAAGTACGCGGGCAAGGTCGTGATGTTCGTCAACGTTGCCAGCAAATGCGGGATGACTCCGCAATACGAAGCTCTGCAAAAGCTCCATGAATCCTACAAGGACAAAGGACTCGTTGTAGTCGGTGTGCCTTGCAACCAATTCGGAGGACAGGAAAAAGGGACGAGCAAAGAGATTCGCGAATTCTGCTCTAGCAAGTACAACGTGAGCTTTGACATGCTCGAAAAGGTCAACGTCAAGGACGCTGGCGGTGAGAAGGCATGTGAGTTGTTCAAGTACCTGACCGCTCAAGATGCCAAGCCAGTCGGCAAGGGCGATGTTGCTTGGAATTTTGAGAAGTTCGTTCTCGACCGAAAAGGCAATGTGGTTGGTCGATTCAAGAGTGGTGTCAAACCGGATTCGTCCGAAGTCATTCAACTCATCGAAAAGTCGCTAGCAGAGTAATAGCGACCTTCATGTGTCAATTCGACGAAGTTCGGCGATTGGCAGGTTGAAGGCTAGTGCTGTGGCATAGGCTGCCGGCAAGTGGCATAGGCTTCCAGCCTGTGTGGTAGCGAAATCACAGGCTAGAAGCCTATGCCACAGTCGAAGTCGCCATTCGTCAGAGATATCCTCTAAAGGGGCCGAGGTAACTCGGCCCCTTTGGCATTTGTTGAGTATGGTGCTCCATGAGAGCAAGTGGCATAGGCTTCCAGCCTGTGTGGTAACGAAATCACAGGCTAGAAGCCTATGCCACAGAAAAAGTCTTCGTCGGAGGATGAAGGTTTGTGCGGTTTTGATGAATATTGTGTTTCGTTGAATCAAAGGACAGGTTAATGCGAAAACTAATTGGTACGATCTGCATCTTGGTCTGCATCACTGTTGTCGTCGGCTTTTCTCGTGGTTGGTTCTCAGTCAACACACGAACGGAGTCCGACAGCAATACAAAAGTCGAGCTATCCATAGATCGGAATAAAATCGGTCAAGATACCGAGCAGATCAAACAGAGTGTCAAGGAACTGTCGAACAAGGTTCAGTCCTCGACGGCCCCCGCGGAGGGCACTCCGTAACGTGCCTGACGTACCCATTGCTTTTCACGAGTAACCGTCCGCGAATGCGAAAGAGCTTCTTCCTTTTGTCTGCCCGTAACATGCCATCGCTGCTTGCGATGACATTCTTGGTGATCTGGATCTGGTGTCGTCCGTCTTGGTGTGGCGCCCAGGAGGAACCAGTTCCCTATAACGTTGTAGAAGATGTTGTTTACGGGCATAAAGACGGAATGGCGCTTACGCTCGACGTCATTGACCCCTCCACCGATCGCAATGGGTTGGGGCTGGTAGTTGTATCGAGCGGTAGCTGGGTCTCGCGCAAGTCCGACAATATTGCCGATGAGGACAAGCGAAGAAAGTTCGATCATTGGATTCAAGGCTTGTTGAAGGGTGGCTTTACACTTTTCGTCGTTCGCCATGGAAGCAGCCCACGCTACACGGTACCAGAGATGACACCGGACATCTTGAGATCGGTAAGGTTTGTTCGTGCTAACGCGGAGCGGTTCAGGGTAAAGCCAAGTCATTTGGGAATCACCAGCGGTTCCTCCGGTGCGCATCTTTCACTGATGGCAGCCATGTTGGGGGATGATGGAGACCCGGGCGCAGTCGACCCGTTGGAACGCGTCAGCAGTAGAACGCAAGCGGTGGTGGCTTGGTTTCCACCGACGGATTTGGTGAATTGGGGAGTGCCCAAAGGCTACACGTTTTTGGCCATTGCACGCTCTGATCTGTTCGAGCGAATACTGGGGAATACGGACGATCTTGAGGAAAAGCTCAAACAGATTTCGCCGATCTACTTGGTTAAGCCCGAAGCGCCACCGTTGTTGCTGATTCATGGAGATGCTGATAAGACCGTGCCGTTGCAGCAATCAAAAATCATGCATTCCAAATACGAGGAAATGGGACTGGAGTCGAAACTGATTGTCCATCCCGGTGGTGGTCATAGTTCGTGGCCCGGCATCATGGAGCAGTATCCCGAAGTCTGGCAGTGGTTTGAAAGCCATTTGCGTTAGGTCTGGGTTCGCTAACCGAGGTAGCTTTGTGGGGCTTTTCGCTGATTTTGACGTGGAAGACTGAGTGCTAGTCGGGCTAAGATGGTAGTCCTGCGACGAAACCATCGATCGCATTAAGACGGCTCTCCCACCAAAATCCCACCCGGTTGAAAATGTTCCGAAAAATCCTCTGTATTGCAGTCTGCGTCTTCGTTGCCTTTTTGTCGAATTGGACACCGTCAGCGCTTGGGCAAGAGCTTAAGAAAAAACCGCTTCGTGCGCTGCTGATAGCGGGAGGCTGTTGTCATGACTATGCAAAGCAACAAGAAGCGTTAGTCAAGGGGATTCAGGCACGGGCCAACGTTCAAGTGGACGTCTATTGGACCGATAACTCAACAACAACGCCGGTACTGCCCATCTATTCCAAATTAAATTGGGCAGAAGAATACGACGTGATTATCCATGACGAATGCGCTGCCGATATCAAGGATCCTGCGATTCTTAATCGCATCATACAAACGCATCAGAAACTCCCCGCTGTTCATCTTCATTGTGCGATGCACAGTTTTCGAACCGGTTCGGATGCCTGGTTCCAACACTTGGGTTTGCAGTCCACCGGACATGGTCCACAGGAACCCATTGAAATACAGTTTGTGGAATCGAAGCATCCCATTATCGAAACGCTCAGCAACTGGACTACCATCCGCGAGGAACTTTATAACAACGTCAAGGTATTCGACGCCAAGCCATTGGCCATCGGCAAACAAACCGTCAAGACAAAAGATGGTTCCAGAGTTGAGGAGGCTATCGTCGCATGGATCAATGAGTCGCGAGGCGCTCGCAGTTTTAGCACGACGATTGGCCACAATACAGAGACGGTACAAGACGCTCGTTATCTGGAGTTAGTCACGAGGGGACTCCTGTGGGCATGCAACCAACTCAACGACGAGTACCTCACACCCTTTGGTGGCGAGAACAAAGTTACGTTCATCGATAAGAACAAGTTCAAAGCACCCTCCGATGCGGCGTTGGGTAAAGCTCCTGAAGGAGCGACGCTGGTGAAAGTCACAGCATCTAGCACACAAAGTCAGCGCGATGCGTTTTTTGCTGTCGATGGGAAAGCCGATACCCGTTGGTGTGCAGATGGACCAGCGTACCCGCAATGGTTGCAGTTCGAGTTAGAAAAGCCCCAGTCGTTAACCAATATTGAGAT
This sequence comes from uncultured Pirellula sp., assembly GCA_903920425.1. Classification (GTDB taxonomy): domain Bacteria; phylum Planctomycetota; class Planctomycetia; order Pirellulales; family Pirellulaceae; genus JBKCUI01. Next base: position 21,772 of record CAIXME010000331.1, read on the forward strand.
CGCATGGGAGTCGGGTTCAGCGACGTATGCATACGTAGTTGAGGGGTCCGAGGATGGCAAGAAATGGGACATGCTGCTGGACCAATCCAAGAATCAGAAGCCGCAGAAATCAGAATCGCTGTCGGCATCCCAACCCTTTCGTTGGTTGCGGATAACGGGCCTCGGTAGCAATGCTGGTTGGTGCAGCATTTGGGAAGTGAAGCTACAAGGGGCTGGACTGGGGCCACTATGGCCCGCCGATCCCAAGAAAGACAAAGGAGCTTTTGTCCCGGTCCAGGAAGATATCTACGCTAATTCCGGCAACATCATACCTCGCATCGAACCGCTAACTGCTGCAGCTGAACAGGACATACTCAAGGACGTTCAGGTACCCGATGGGTTTGTGGCGACTGTGTTTGCGGCACCTCCAGCGGTGAACTATCCCGTATTCGTCGCGTCTACGGTCGATGGAACTGTTTTTGTTAGCTCGGATGGGAACGGATCACTTGGCCGTTCGCCACAGCGGGGTCGAGTCATTCGATTGCGAGATACCGATGGCGATGGTCGAGCAGACGAGACCAAGGTGTTTTGTGAGATCGACGCACCTCGGGGATTGGTGTGGGATCATGATCGACTTTACCTCATGCATCCACCTCATTTGAGCGCGTTCATCGATAACGATGGCGATGGGGTCGCAGACGAGCAAAAGATCTTGGTCAAAAATTTAGCATTTGACTATGACAAACGGCCTGCCGATCACACAACCAACGGCGTCAGTATCGGCGTAGACGGATGGCTGTACATTGCGGGTGGTGACTTCGGATTCTTGAACGCAGAAGGTACCGATGGTCGACGATTGACGCATCGTGGAGGCGGTGTGATTCGAGTTCGGCCCGACGGAACCGGATTAGAAATTTACTCGACGGGAACGCGGAACATTTTGGAGGTCGCCATCAGTCCGCAAATGGATATGTTTGCACGGGACAACACCAACGATGGTGGAGGATGGGATGTTCGGTTGCATCACTTTACCGGTTCCGATGATCACGGTTACCCGCGGCTTTACAAAAATTTCAATGATGAATGCGTTCAACCGTTGGCTGACTACGGGGGAGGTTCGGGGTGCGGCGCTGTTTACATTGATGAGCCGGGTTTTGGAAAGTGGGGCAATGCACCGTTCACAGCAGACTGGGGGACAGGATCCTTGTATCGACATACGGTTGCAACCAAAGGTTCCACGTTTTCGGAAACTGCAAAACCAGAATCGTTTATCAAAATGACACGACCCACGGATGCTGACGTGGATGGCAATAGCCGAGTCTACGCCGCCAGTTGGCGAGGAGCGACATTCGACTGGGCTGGTCCAAACGTGGGATACATTGTTTGTGTCAAACCCAAGGGATTCCAGCCTGATCCAATGCCGCAATTCCATCGCGCATCGGATTCGGAATTGGTCTCGTTAATGAAAACCAGTAGCTATCGTCGTCGAGTCGAAGCTCAGCGAGAACTGATGCGACGCAAAAGCCCAGATGCGAACAGGCTGCTAGCGGATGCGACTGCATCGCGCAGCGATTCACGCAATCTCTTGGACCGATTGCAATCGACTGCCGACGTAACGGAAATGGTAACTGCATTGCATTCGGATGATCCGGTTATTGTTCATACCGCGATCCGATGTCTTGCAAAGAAGAATGCATTCGAAGCGTGTTTTCAAGAGCTTGATTCGAGCAGTGCTGCAACCCGCGAGGTATTGCGGGCGTTGGCAATGATGCATCAAGCTCAGGTCGTCGATGGGCTGATCTCGCGGCTTCAAAAGGAATCGGATACCAGAAAACGCTATGCGATCCTTGGATCACTATGTCGACTCTACCATCTGGATGGTACGTGGAAAGGAGACTCGTGGGGGACTCGTCCTGACACGCGGGGCCCATACTATCAGCCAGAGGGTTGGAGCGAGACGAGCAAGCTAGACTCTGTTCTGCAGACGGTGCTCGGCCAAGCGGGCCCTGAAGAGGCTGCAGTGCTGGTGGATCTGATGCAACGCAATCGCATCCAATCCAGCAGTTCGCTTACAAAGCTTTTGGAGTTAGCGAAGTCCAAGGAGGAATTGTTGGCCCCCGCATTGACGCAGTTGGCGACTTTAGGGGAGTTACCTGATGGCGGTTTGGATGTGGTTCTGCGCGGTGCCAATCGTAAATCTGCAAGCCCGGCCATGCTAGCGGATGTTGTAGTTATCCTTTCGAAACTGGAAACGAAACAAGCGCCCTCTGCCCTATTGACTGCTTTGACGGGATTAACCACGCAAGATACGCCTGGCGATTTGCGAATGAAGGCACGGGACGCGTTTGTGAATTCGCCGAAGTTGGATCTGCATGTCAATGAGTGGGTTGCAGCCGCAGAGAGTGGAGATTCTCCCAATGGACTCTGGCCTGATATTGCTTTGCTCGCGATCGCGAGTCGCAACAACGTCAGTCCTGAGGCACGCGAGCAAGCAAAGAATGCGATCGCCAAGGGATGGCAGCAGAACACCCGGCAAACCCGTTTGATACGTGCTGCTATGGAGTCCAAAAGCCCGTATCTCAACGATCAGATATTGGGCGTGGCGTCCGACGGCGATGAAGCTCTCAAGAAGCTGGCCTTGTCCGCGATTGAGAAGCTGAAGATCAAGCCCAAAGCGGTCGATGGTACTCCTAAGATCAGCAGCTTGACCATCGAGGAAACAGCAAAGCAAGTTGTTTCCGCACGGGGGGATAAAGAGTTAGGTAAGCAAATTTTTGCGAAAGCGAATTGCGCTGCATGCCATACCGTGTCGCAGGACGAGGTGCAGAAGGGCCCTTATCTTGGCAA
>CAIXME010000332.1 GCA_903920425.1 uncultured Pirellula sp.
GCGACCTTGTCTATCGATGGCGGTATTGTCTTGCCCTACCAAGAGATGTTTCGAATCCGAAATCGCCCCTAGCTCAATCGTTGGTTGAGATATAACTCTTCGATTGATTGAATCGTATCGCATTCGTTTGCCGACTTGTCGGCACGAATCATCGCGATTTTGGGATCTCGCAAACTCAGCTTACCTGAGCCTGCGTCGTGTATGATCCCTTCAAATTTTACCGTGACTACGATCTGCGGAGTAAACTCCCATCCAGGACGTGTCCCGCTTGCACTTTGTCGCTCGAATTTGCGACCGGTCAGCAAGCCTCTTTGCATCACGTCTGTCTGAATCTGCCGGTCGCGCACGACATCGAGTCCGGCGACATCTCCAACCATCTCAAAACCGCTCCCTTGCCTGGCTGATATCACATACGATCCGAACATTCCAGCTTTTTCCTTGCTGGTTACAGCCATGGTGCCACCTGTTATCACTAGATCGAGTGTGATCTCAGGTTTGCGCTTGATCCAGTTGGGGTCGCGCGTTGCAACTTGATAGGCTCCGTTCAAATCTTTGGCAATGATCCCCTCATATCCCTGTGCTCGGAAATGATGAAACAACCGGTTAACGTCCTCTTTGGTCGATGCCATTTGCCCGTCCGCGAGGGTTACCGGAATGGGAGTGGGCACATGAAGCAGTGGGGCGATCGTGCTCGACAACAATTGGCGGCGATGGTGCAACGGGAGACGAGTTATGTCTTTGTTATTCAGGTATAGCAGATCGAACGCTGCGAACTTGAGGGATACTGGACGAACAGGCTCCCCTTGGAGCATGGCATGCACCTCGTACACCGATGCCGGCCTCGGTCCCTCAATGTCCAAAATTGTGCCGTGTAGTTCTCCATCAATGATCGCATTCGAAGCGGGTAGCATCGATAGGGTGCGATCCAATCCAGGCACCAACTCTAGCCAATCTTTGCGATTGCGAGTGTAGGCTCCGCACAGCGTCGCACCTGTTGCATCTGTCGATTTGTGTAAGACCAATCGGATACCGTCGTATTTGCGTTCCACCCACACTGGGAACTTGGCGATTCGATCGATACCAGCCGAAGCGAGCGCAGGCCTGACCGGCGAAAGTGGCTGCAATTGAATGCGATGAAGTCCCTCTGCGCCGTGTTCTTCTAAGATATTTGCAACATGCAGAGGGTCCGTCAGTGCAATCGCGTGTTCGACCGATTCCACTGATACATGAAACTGATTGGCAATTGCTTGTGCCAACATGGCCCCTTGGTATTCGAATCCAAAACCTGCGCTTCGCAGCACCAGCTTTACCAAAAAGTACGCTTCGATTTTGCCGCAACGCGACAGCATTGATCGCAACAGTTCAAATCGATTGCTTACCGACAGTGCGGGCATAGGAATCAGTGCCGCGAGAACTTCGGAGGCCGTCAGTGGATCGTCGTGTTTGACAACGCCGGCGTTACACGCAAACAGAATGGCAATGTCTCCAACGCGAGTCAGTTCGTCCAAGACGGCAGATCTTGACTGCAGACTCAGAGAAAGGAACAGCCGCAACAGCGAATCGCGAAGAAACATACTTCGTCGCCCATGAAATGGATCACCCAAAAGGCACGCGATCTTGGTGCAAAAATCCAGGCCGATGTTCTTATTGAGGAACCCCTCAATCAGTTGGGGTGTCGATACGGACGAAGCAATCGATTTGGATTGGCATGCGAAACCAAAAAGCTCGCTAGCGCGTTGGTCAGAGAGTCCACTCAGGGGCAAAAACAAACCCTTGCAAAGCGAGAAAAATGATATTGATGAAAATTTCTCGGATGGGATGACCGCCTGCGGGTCGCGGTTTTGCTGCGATGATAAAGCGACCTGAAGATGATATGGCATATCAGGCATCAGAACGTCATCGCTTTGCAATCCTATTGATTTGAAGCTCATCGCCAAATCATTGGCTGATGCATACCACTCTTGGACATCATCCTGCGAGACTATCTTTATATTCATGAGGCAAAACCCTGAACCGATTTGATTCGATTCTGTAATATCTTGAGGATTGCAAAAGTGACGAATTGCCTATCACACTCTGGAAGCGAATTGTAATCGAAACATGCCCGAACTTGGTATCAATCGCGTCGAAACGGTATCCTCCTCATCAACCTCTCGGTCTCGAACGTTCTTTCGTTTGACCATGCGTTGGTTGCTGAGGTCGGCGGCATTGATCACGTTGGCGATATTGCTCTTTGTTGCAGCGGCGATTTTATTGGGGAATACACCCGTCAACACGGATTTTCAGGATGCGGGTGCCGAGGGTATCGAAATACTAGTGCTAAACAATGGCGTCCATGCGGATTTGGTTTTGCCTATCGACAACACGCGATTTCGCTGGTTGGATCACTTTATGGAAACCGACTTCCGTGCGATGAATAGTGGGCACCGGTACGCTATCTTCGGTTGGGGAGATCGACAGTTTTACATGGAAACGCGAACATGGGATGACCTCAAGGTTTCCAACGTTGTGAAAGCGTTTGCTGGGCTTGGAAAGACCGTCGTTCACGTGTCGTTGACAGAGGATTTAAATTGGCCAAAAGACCGTTCCCGCTCCATACGCATTACCCCTGATCAGTTCGAACGACTTTGCCGCCGTCTATTGGAGACATTTGAGCGCAAGGAGAGCGGTGCGTTGGTCTTGATTCCGCAAGCAGGTTATCACGAACAAGACGCGTTCTACGAAGCCAGAGGAAGCTATCACCTTTTTCGTACCTGTAATGTTTGGGCGGGAGATGCTCTTGCCCAGGCTGGAGTGCGCGTCGGATTTTGGACTTTAACACCGCAATTGCTTTTTCGCTGCTTGCCAGCAGAGCGTGCGCCATGATGGCACATGAAGCGCGCATGATGAGAGTGAGCCACATTTGCTCGCACACTCCTGCTGAATTGGTCCACAATGCGGGCGAATATTTACCAGGTTCGCTCGATTAGCAGTGGACCAGCCACAGCCGGAACGCCGTTTGCTCTATTGTACGAATCGGCTCGTTTGCGTTATCGAGTCAATACGGATCGCAACCCCGCGAAAATAGAGCCAAGCAAACACATGACCGCTATCGCAACCCTCTTGGTTATCGCGATCTTTTCGCTTCTAGCGGTTCGCGTTGCGACGACGGCATTAACAATGACAGGGCTCAGCTCCGATACCGCTAGCTTTCAAAGCTACTCAGCCTTCTTCGGCGTCGGCTTTACTACGCGAGAGGCGGAATTGGTGGTCAACCATCCCGTCCGGCGTCGCATTATCCGAGATCTGATTTTGGCGGGAAACATCGGGCTGACATCGTCTCTCGCGACGCTGGTTGCGACCATGATGCAGAGCCCAGACTCCATCCATCCGCTGTTGATCATCAGTCTCGTCGTCTTGGGGATTTTTGCCGTTATGTACATTTCCCGGCTCAGTCTCGTTCGAAGAACCATGGATTATTGGATTCAGCACTCTTTGCAACGAGCGGGACTCGTTCGAGCGATGGACTACGAACTCTTGTTGAGAATCGAACGAGGTTATGTCGTTTCTGAATATGTGGTCGAAACGGATTGTGCAATCGCCGGTCAGTCGTTGCGAGACTCTCGTCCATGGGACCATGGCGTTGCGGTACTCGCGATTCGTAGAAATGACGAAGTCATGCCGGGCCTCCCATCAGCATCTAACATCGTGCATAGTGGTGACGTATTGACACTGTACGGCGAAGAGCACGCAATCCAGCGACTTCTTTATGGCACTATCCAAAGGAATCATGATGTTTCATGAAACCATCGAGAGAGTGGCCGAACAGCTCGCCACGAACATCAAACAAGGTCTAACACCGGACGAAGCGGCGAGAAGGCTGAAAAAGGATGGTCTAAACGAATTGACAACAGTCCGCCCAACGTCCTGGTTTCGAAGATTCGTAGGACAGTTCTGCAGCATGATGATCGGTTTGCTGATTGTTTCAGCGATCATTGCAGGGATCGTAGGGGACTGGATTGATACTGTCGCAATCCTGGCGATTGTCGTACTCAATGCAGCTCTCGGGTTCTTTCAAGAAGAGCGTGCAGAGCAAGCCATGGCAGCATTGAAACATTTATCATCACCTCGCGCAAAAGTTCAGCGAGGGGGAGAGACCCTATCCGTCGATGCAACAGAGCTAGTGGTGGGCGACTTGATCCATCTCGAGTCGGGTGATCGAATGCCTGCCGATGCTCGAATAGCGGAATCTTTCGGATTGCAAACGCAAGAGTCTTCGTTGACTGGCGAATCCACCCCCGTCAGTAAAAATGCGAACATCCAACTACCGCTGGACACTCCCTTGGCCGACCGGGTGAACTGTTTGTTTGCGGGTACCAGTATTGCTACCGGGAAAGCGACAGCGGTTGTCATCGCAACTGGAATGAACACAGAAATCGGTAGCATTGCGCGCTTGCTGCAATCAGCCGTGGCCGAACAGACACCTCTGCAACGGAGACTTACCGAGCTTGGGAAGTCCCTTGTCGCGATCTGCTTGGTGCTGGTTCTCATTATCTTCATTCTGCAATGGGTTCGTGGAGGTCGATTCACCGATGTGCTTTTGACTAGCATCAGCTTAGCCGTAGCCGCAATTCCGGAGGGCTTGCCCGCCGTTGTCACGGTCACCTTGGCTATTGGATTGCAGCGGATGGCTAAACGCAACGCATTGATCAGAAAGCTTCCCAGCGTGGAGACTCTCGGCTGCGTGACCGTAATCTGCAGCGACAAAACAGGCACACTGACACGCAACGAAATGACCGTTCGTGAAATGTGGATCAACAATCAAATATGGCTCGTGGGCGGCGAAGGCTACGCAGCGGAAGGTTCGATAACACCGGACCCCAAGGGCGATAGTGCAAAATCTGCCGATGCTCCGTGGCCGCGTGCTCTCACAGAGCTGATTACCTATGGGGACGCATGTAACAATTCTCGATGGCAAACCGATGCGCCTGAGGGCAACGCAGCCATTTTGGGAGATCCTACGGAGATCGCTTTAAAGGTACTAGCGGCCAAAGCCAAGCTGGCTCCAAGTCGACCACGCGACAATCTTGTTCATGAAAACCCTTTCGATTCGGATCGAAAACTCATGTCACAGGTGTTTCGCGAGTCGGAATCGCGTTGCTTGCTGATCGCAAAGGGGGCACCCGAAGTGATCTTGGCAAAGTCCACCAAGGTATTGCACGGGGACGCGGAATCTGCTTTGA
>CAIXME010000333.1 GCA_903920425.1 uncultured Pirellula sp.
CACCGACAGGATCAACTCCTCGGATTCAAACCGATAGAGTGTACGCGTAGGCAGTACCACCACACTCGTTTGCTTCATCGCTGCGACGTTGTGCGGGCCAGTCCCTATAAGTCGCAGCACTTTGCCATCGATGGTCACCGAGCTTCGCACTGGATGATTACGACCGGTCCAATGGGTTGTTTCGTTGTCGGTCAGGTGATTCGCCTGGGACCAAATACTAAAATAGGGGTCGCATGCCACTAGCGGGACTGCTGGGGCCCGTAGGGGTTGCTGAGCGCTCGCAATACTCGCGCACGCGATGAAGGCGATGAACGTCAAAAACTGCTTCACGATAAACCTTTTTCTTGGGTAGCTTCTTCTTGGTGTATATTTTTCTGTCATAGATTTTTCAGGCAACATCGAACTGTTGCCAATCAAGGACCAGCGTAGAGCCGGAAGCCCCACAGTCTTAAGCAAGGAACTGTTTCACCTGGTCCACAACGGAGGTCCAGTCACCTACTCGCGATTGACGAAACAGTTTGCAGGTCGGATACCATGGACTGTCATCACGTTTCAACAACCAGCGCCAATCGGGCGTAAATCCCAACAGGACACAGGTTGGCCGTCCGAGGGCTCCTGCAAGATGCGCCATCGATGTATCGCTGGTGACAATCCAATCCAGGTGGTGTGCAATTGCGGACGTATCCATGAACGCTCCGCTGCTCTGGTCGATTTCTTCGGGCAAGCAATAGATGATTTTGCTGCCTGCCCACGTTTTCAATTGTTCGGTCCCTTTACCTCGCTGCAAACTGATTAGCTGTACGCCCTCCAACTCAGCGATGGGCGTGAGTGCGCTCAATGGTACCGATCGAAACATGTCCGCCTGGTGGTCGGGGTTCCCTTGCCATACGATCCCGATACGTTTCTTCGCTGGGGGCAACGACTTGTTTAAAACTCCTCCCCAATAGTCGACTAACTGTTTAGGAATACGCAAATAAGGAACTTCGTTCGGTACGTTCGAGTCATCGATTCCGAGCACAGCAGCCACATCCAACAGCGAGCAGTGGTAGTCAAACCGTTCTTCTACCGCCAAGCTATTGGGAACCAGCACATCGATACCGGGACAATGCTGGAGCAACGCTAGTAGCGGAGGCTGAAAGTGAACCATAGTCCTGGCGCCCATGCCCTTGAGCACCTTTGCAAAACGAGCAAAATGAATCGTATCGCCTAGTCCCTGTTCGCTATACAAGAGAATGGTTTTGCCGACCAGTGGTTGCCCCGTCCATTTGGGTTGCCGGTATGGATGCTGGATCGCTTCGGCACAACGCCAACGGTAATCGTATTCCTTCCAACCTTCGCGAAAGTTGCCTTGCAGCAAGTGGATCACCCCGAGATTGCGATGCAGTTCAGCATCATTTGGGTTCAATTGCATCGCTTGGTGATAGTATTTGAACGCCAAATCAATTCGCCCCGTCCATGCGTGCAACGTACCTCGGTTGCGCAGCGCGTTGAAATACTCGGGCGATAAATCGAGAGCTCGCTGGAAAGCTTGATCGGCTTCCTCGACGCGTCCTAAATAACGCAACGAGTTGCCCATGTTGTTCAAAGCTATGGGGAAAGCAGGTTGCAGAGCAAGTGCTCTTTCGTAGGCAGCAACCGACTCCGCGTACCGACGCATGTCGTGTAATGCGATCCCTAGATAGCACCAACCGTTGAAATGGTTGGGTTCGCGTTGGACAACCGATCGGTAGACTTGTTCCGCTTGGCTCGCATTCCCTTTTTGGTGCGACTGCCAAGCTTGAGCGAGTATTTCATCTGTGGTCGGCATGAGTTCTAGTCAGCTACGTTTTTCGAAAGAGAGCAATCCATCCAGGTTTTGGGCTTCAACGGGCTAGAGTTTAGCGAAGAATCCCTCGATTGGGGACCTGCTTTACGCCGTTTCGAACCGCACACCCAAAAGCGCATTGTACCTTCTTCAAACTAGACAGAGAATCCGATCCACGGATACCAAGGACACTCTCCGCCCCGTGCACAAGCTCATTGTTTGAAATCTATTTCTTGTCGCTGATGCAATAAAGAGAAGTTCTCGTTCTCACGATCAAGTCATTACCGATCGCAATGGGGGACGCCAAGCAACCATCTTCGAGCGAGTTGACCGCTAACTCTTTTCCTTCTTCGGAGTAAACATGGCCTTTTCCTTGCTCGTCAAAGCAGTAAATACGGTTTCCAGCCACGATAGGTGAACCACTGAAATCGCCACCCAAGCGAGCTTGCCATAGATTCTCTCCGGTGGCGCGATCGAGGGCACTGAGAACACCTCGGTCATCGACGGTGCAAACCGCGTTTCCGATGATCAGCGGCGATGGCTTGCTGCCGATGGCGCGCGAGGACTCCCATTTGACATGCGTGTCTGTAACATCCCCTTTTCCATGCACGTCGATCGCCAACAACTTTGCTTTGCTGAACCCGGTGCTCAAGTAAACTACGTGGCCATCGAACACAGGACGTGCAGTGGACGAGAACTCCGCATAGCGAACTCGCCAAAGTTCACGACCATCTATGGGATCGTACGAGAGTACGGCTTTGGAAGTCGTGCTGATGAGCTGAACTTGCTTGGCATCGCCTTTGTTATCCGATGATTCGATCAGTAGCGGCGTGCTAAAGGCTTTCTTGACATCGCCGTCGTCGGTGCCATACGCAACATCGCGATCCTTTTTCCATACGGTTTTTCCATTGTTCTTGTCCAACGCGACGATGTATTGATGATCGTATCCATCCATGTGGACGATCAGCAGATCGCGAAACAAAATCGGTGACGAGCCTGGCCCACGATAATGGTTGCAAGGCAGATCCCGGCGTTCCCAAAGAATCTCGCCCGTTTCGCGATTCAATGCCGCGGTACCATAGGCTCCAAAGGAAACATACAGACACCCCTGGTCGACCACGGGAGTGGGTGAACCGTAGGAATTGAATTTGTGAAAATCGGGCTGCACCTCGGTGTTTGTAAACACTTCCTTGGACCAAAGCGTTTTTCCGCTGAGACGGTCGATCGCCATGGCAGACATACTCAAACCATCATCGCTCGCCGTAGTGATGTAGATGGACTTTGACCAGGAAACGGGGGAAGACCATGCTTTTCCGGGTATAGCAATGCGCCATCGGACGTTTTCTGTTTCGCTCCATCGTACCGGAGGATTGGCCCCAGGCAGCGCATATCCGTCTGCCGACGGCCCTCGAAATTGAGGCCAATACCCGTCACCTGCCGATTGCACATCTTGTTGACTCCATGCCCACTGGACGTCGAGCGGATCGGTTGCGGTGGATGTCTCAACGCATTGCATTTGCAGGAGAAACATGGTCGTCAACACAAGCAGTTGCTTGAAAATCCATTTTGACATGGCTGGATGGTTCCTTGAGACTCAAGAGGGAGGGGCGTTCGCATTGGCTTGACGAACGGAGTCCACAGTATATTCAAAATCAAAACCGCATGGAAACCGATCTGGCGATTGGAAAATCATTGATTTCCGGACTGTACGGACTGTTAAAACAAGTTAAAACGGTCTGCTAAGTTCTCGGTTTCCCATTTTTCACTTTGTCACGTGTACTATGTCCAAACGCATTCTTTTTCTGGTCGGCGATTTTGTGGAAGACTACGAAGTCATGGTTCCTTTCCAAATGCTGTTGATGATCGGACATGAATGCCATGCCGTTTGCCCGGACAAAAAGCCTGGCGATACCATTATGACGGCCATTCACGATTTCGAAGGGCAGCAAACCTACAGCGAAAAACCGGGACACCGATTCCGTATCAATGCAGACTTCGCAAGCATCGATGTTACGAGCTACGACGCGTTGGTTATTCCTGGAGGACGCGCACCGGAGTACTTGCGACTGAACGAGCAGCTGCTCGACATGGTCCGTCATTTCGCCTCTGCAAATAAACCGATTGCGGCCATTTGCCATGGACCACAGATTTTGGCTGCCGCGGGTGTCTTGTCAGGAAGGCATTGCAGCGCATACCCTGCTTGTCGATTCGAAGTGACCGGCAATGGTGGAACGTATGTTGAGCCATCGGCGGGCTTTGACTCGGCTCATACCGATGGCAATCTGGTAACTGCACCTGCATGGCCCGCTCACCCCCAATGGATCGCGCAGTTTGCGAAACTCCTCGGTTCGAAGATTGAGGCGTAACGAGGTTCGATGCCCAGTCTTGATATCGACCCGCTCGACGTTTTGAAACGTCGGTTTGGTTACACCAGCTTTCGATCAACCCAAAACGACATCATTCGTCGCACACTCGCTGGCGGCGACAGTCTGGTGATCATGCCTACTGGCGGAGGCAAATCGTTGTGTTTCCAAATTCCTGCGCTGGTGATCGCTGAGCGGTATGCTCGCGAATCCATGCAAGCTGGCACCAGCGTGGGCAAGCCGCCTTTGACCCTGGTTCTGTCACCGTTGATCGCGCTGATGAAAGACCAAGTCGATACGCTGCAGCGCAAAGGTATCGAGGCTACCTTCGTCAACTCATCGCTGGACAAAAGCGAACGCATTTCCCGTTATCGACAGATCGCGGAGGGACATTACTCGCTGCTTTATGTGACTCCAGAGCGTTTCCGCAAGCAAGACTTCCTGAGTGTTCTCGAGGCTCGCAAGATCGAGTTGCTCGCGGTCGATGAAGCGCATTGCATCAGTGAATGGGGACATGATTTCCGCCCGGACTACACGCGTGTTGGCGATTTCCGAAAGGATCTCGGCTCGCCCACGACCATTGCCTTGACCGCTACAGCTACGCGCGACGTCCAACTGGACATCATCCGGCAATTGGGCATTGCCAAGTTCGGGAGCGAGATCGGTCAGTGCACGCTGTTTCACGAAGGAATCCAACGTCCAAACCTAGAGCTTCGCGTTCAGGAAGTTTGGGGATTGGACGAAAAGATCGCGTTGGTACGTCAGTCTATTGAAAGGTGGGAAGGAAAGAGCGGGATCGTCTACTTTACCTTGATCCGTTCGCTCGAAGAGATGAGTGAACACCTTCGAAAGTTGGGGGTTGAGCACGTCTGCTATCACGGAGATCTGTCGAGGCAAGACCGGAAACGCATTCAAGATGGCTTTATGAAAAACCGTTGCCCGCTCGTGCTTGCGACCAATGCGTTTGGAATGGGAATTGACAAAGAGGACATTCGCTATGTTTTGCACGCGGAAGTGCCTGGATCGATGGAGTCCTATTATCAAGAGATCGGACGCTCGGGCCGGGATGGATTGCCATCGGAATGCACCCTCATGTATGACCAAAGGGACCTGAACACCCAGGTCGAGTTCCTGCGATGGAGCAATCCCGATGCCGATTTTTACGCGAGAACGTACGACCTTCTGTTGCATGACGCCGATGGCGTGCGGGCATTCGGAATCGAATGGCTTCGAGAACGCTTAAGCGACCGGAACAAGCGAGATCGACGGCTCGAAACGGTTCTGGCGATGCTGCAAAGGTTCGGTGTCATCGAAGACGAACTCGATCTCTCGGATGTCGAGGTTTCGGGACCATTACCGCCGACTCTCGCTGACCAAACGGCAAGGGCCTCGAAATTACTACGCGATCAAAAGAAGCTATACGCATTGGTGGAGTACGCTAAATCCGAAGACCCACGTTCCTTCATTCATGATTACTTCTCTGCGGCCGTAACCGATTAAATCAAGAGTTTCCAAATGAAGCGACGTTCGGACACGACCATGGCGACCCCAAACCTACCCACCTCAAAGAAATGGTTGGTAGATGGATTCCTTCGGTTTACACACCGCATGGTTTCCAAGCAGTTTATGTTCTTTGCAGTCCAAAACGACTGGATGAAGCTGCAGACGATTGATCCCACTATACCCGTTGTCGTGTACGCAAACCATTCAGGATGGTGGGATCCCATCGTAGCCATGATGTTGAGAAAGCAATTTTTCTCCGATAGAACGTTTTATGCGCCGATCGATGCAGATGCGCTGGCCAACTATCGCATTATGGCCAAGCTTGGGTTCTACGGTTTGAAGCTTGACAGCCTCCAGGGTGCTGCCGACTTTCTTGCCATCACCAAGCGCATCTTAGCGACGTCCAATGCATCGGTCTGGATTACACCAGAAGGGGAGTTTTGTGATGTGCGCGATCATTCGAAACCGCTTATGCCCGGACTGTCTCACCTGGCAGCCAAAGTACCCGGCGTTTGTTTCGTCCCATTAGCAATCGAGTATGCTTTTTGGGACGAGAGTCGACCACAGATTTTCACCAAGCTCGGCACTCCTGTTTGTTCGAGCTTTTCACCGAACTTGGCAGATGGCTGTCAAACAAAATCGCAGTGGAATGACGTGCTGACAAGCCACCTTAGATCAACGCAGTCGGAGCTAGCAACCGATGTGATCTCGCGCGACGCGAGCCGCTTCGATTATCTTATCGCCAGCCGCCCCACCAGGCTGGGTTGGTACGACTACTTTCGAAGCTGGGCAGCATGGACACAAGGTCGCGACTTTGATCCGCGGCATTCGGTGAGCAAGCAATAAATCGATGCGGGCGATCTAGATTTTTGGTATAACGAAGCCGGTAAAATGATCACTTCGAAAACCGCTCGAAAACCGTTCGTAGGGTAAGACGATGAATACGCAAACTTATTACACGCTCATGGAATCACCCATAGGCTCGCTGATGCTTTCCGGAGGTGCAGGCGGTCTTACAGGCGTTCATGTTTGCAATCAAAAGCATGCACCCAGCATCCAGTCCGATTGGATTTGCGACGAAAAGCCGTTCCACAATGCGATCGAGCAGTTGCAAGAGTATTTTTCCGGCCAGCGGACCGAGTTTGATCTGAAGCTGAATCCTGTCGGCACCGATTTTCAAAAGAAGGTATGGCAAGCTCTCTGCGCAATCCAGTATGGAAAATCGTGTGGGTACGGAGAACTGGCAACCGCGATTGGAAACCCTAAGGCCGCGCGTGCCGTGGGCATGGCGAATGGTCAAAACCCCCTTTCCATTATCGTTCCCTGCCATCGCGTTATCGGCGCCAACGGCTCCTTGACCGGATACGGAGGAGGGTTGCGTGCCAAAGAGTGGTTGCTGCGTCACGAGCTTCATTTTGCGTTCACCGGACTGGCGTTAACGGCGAGTCGCTAGCGTACTTGGACGCTTCGCGTTATAACTTTTTGCATGACAAACCTAGCAAAAATTATGATCGTGGGTGTCGGCGACGACGGGGCTGAAGGGCTCACCAAACAGGCCGCAGATTACATCAATTCTGCGAGCAATTTAGTAGGTTCCGCATCTCTGTTAGCGAAATTCCCGGGCTTCAAGGGACACAAAGAGGTTGTCGGTGCAGATCTCGATCGCTTGGCGATGATGCTCGATCAAACCACCAGCCCAACGGTAGTGCTGGCCAGTGGTGATCCGCTTTTCTACGGTACCGCTCGATTCCTATGCGATCGATTGGGCAAAGATCGATTCGATGTATTGCCGCACGTCAGCAGCATGCAACTGGCTTTTGCTCGGGTCAAGGAGAGTTGGGACGAAGCTTATTTGGCCAACCTCGCTTCGCAGCCATTGGAACGCGTGGTGGACCGAATCCGCTCGGCGGAAAAAGTTGGTGTGTTCACTTCAGATGAGGTACCACCAGCTCGCCTGGCAGAAGAATTACTTTCCAAAGGAATCTCGTACTTCACTGTTTACGTCTGTGAAAATCTCGGCTCGCCGGACGAACGCGTTACGCGCTGCCTCCTTGCCGATTTGGTCAATCAAAAGTTCTCGCCATTGAACGTCATGATTTTGATTCGCCAATCGGGAGTGCCGGATCGCCAAGCAGATGCTGAGAATAGACGTCTGTTCGGAAATCCAGACGAACTGTTCCGGCAGAGCAAACCTAAACGTGGGTTGCTAACACCCAACGAAGTGCGATCGATAGCATTGGGTGAACTGAACTTGCGATCGACATCGATCATGTGGGACATCGGTGCAGGGAGTGGTTCGGTGGCAATTGAAGCTGCTCAAATCGCGAGGCACGGAAAAGCGTACGCCATTGAGATGGACGCTGAAGACTACAATTTATTGCTTGAAAATGCCAAGCAGTTCGGTGTGACCAATTTGGTTCCCGTTCTTGGCGAAGCACCTCGAGCTTGGGAATCCCTTCCTGATCCCGATGCCATTTTCGTTGGCGGAACGGGTCGAGCCGTGACCGAACTTGTTCGCCATGCCTGGCCTCGACTTCAAAAAGGGGGCTGCCTCATCGCAAACATGATGAGCATGGACTATGTCGTTGCTTTGCAGGAGTTCTTTGTCTCCCAATTGAATATCGAGCCGATGCTTTGGATGATTCAAGTATCGCGAGGAAACTACCAACTAGACAAGTTGCGTCTGGAGTCCTGCAACCCGACATTCTTGGTCAAGGCGATCAAGCCACAGTAACGCTGTCCAGAAGTGGAAACTCTCGGTACTGTAGCTTTAGTCGATGAGCTCGATACAAGCCAAATGTAGGAGGGGGTACATTCCGTGTGCTGTCCACCTGGAATCCCGTAGAGCGTGTCAAAAAAGAGAGTGCCGCGTCGATTGTTTTCGCCGCAGCCATCGGTAACGAATTCGAAACTTTGCAAGTGATTGAGCTGAATCTATGCCTGAATCTGATGAACAGCTGGATGTCATTGTTGTTGGGGCTCACCCGGACGATGTCGAAATTGCTTGCGGTGGAACAATCGCACTGTTAGTCGAGCAAGGATACCGCGTTGGCATCATCGATTTGACCGATGGCGAGCCAACTCCCTTGAGTCCTTCGCCCGAAGTTCGACGCGCCGAGGCAGCCGCAGCAGCGAGTGTGCTTGGAGTCCATGTGCGCAAGATTCTCGGTTTCACCAACCGCCGGTTGATGGATGGTTTTGAGGAACGTGTGGCCCTCGCGAAGGAATTCCGTCGCTACCGTCCCAAATTGGTCATCGGGTTTGGAAACAAGACTCCCATGGCGTCGCCAGACCACTATCAAGCCATGCAGATCACCGATGCGGCTGTGTTCTATTCGCGATTGACCAAATGGGACGAGTATTTTGACGGCTTGCCCGTCCATACGATCGAAAAGCAACTCTATTTTCGATTGCAATTCGAGCCGGCTCCCAACGTCGGGTTCGACAACCAAATCACAGTAGATGTGAGCGAAACGATCGAAAAGAAAATTGCATCGATCGCCTGCTACGCGACCCAATTCCCACCGGCTAAAGCGTACGTTTACGATCGAGTGCGAGGGTTGGCTATCGCTGCTGGCGCGGCTGCAGGATGCAATTATGGTGAAGTGTTCTTTAACACCCGCCCCCTATCCGCCAAAGATCTTATGAAGGCGGTAGGGTTGAATACGTAGTTCGTCTATCGGGCGCAAGCTAGTTTCGATTGATTCCGAAATGAAACGTTAGTACCGTGTCGCATCTGCGCGGTCCCGGCGCCAAGCGTCTTTTTGTTTTCGGACTTGCTCATCAAACTTTGCTCGCTCAGCATTCATTCGCTGAATTGCCCCTTCTAAGTTCTTCTTTTGTTCTTCCAATAATCTCCTCAACTCCGGGTTGACGGGTTGAACGCTGTCTGGACTCAATTGGTTTGCCCATTGCCGATCAAGAAGTTCGAGCTTTGCTTGCTCCCTTTTTCGGAGCGATTCCAATTCGCGGTAGCGATCCGACAGCACGGGCCCTTTGTCGCCCCTGCTGCGATCAAGCAGTTCGTTGGCCACTTCTCTATTCAGCCAATCTCGAGAGAACCTCTTTCGTGCCTCCTCGTCGCCACGCGATTTGGATTCGGAACGCCATGTTTCGCGATTGTCAATTTTTGGATTCCAATCTAGCGAATCGGACTCCTGAAGCAGCGTCTTTATCCGACGATCAATGATCTGATCGGCGTTCCGTGCACGATTATCGAGAACTTCTTTTAGCATCTCTAACTTACGCTCGAGAGCAACGACTTGCTCTCGACGCCTTGCCTCGAGCATTTGAAAATGGGTTCGTGTTACATTGAGCAACTCGGCTTTCAGCTCAGACACGCGATCGAATTCGCGGTTCTCTTTCGCGCTGCCAATTTGCTCCACGATTTCATTCGTGCGAGATTCCAGTTCGTCTACCTCAGAAGCATGTTCCGATTCCTCTTCGGCAGCCATTGCGTCATCTCCACCTCCTTCATCTCCCCCTTCATCTGCGATAGCCCCTTCAACGGCTTCCTCGACGGCCTCTTCTACTTCGTTATCCTCTTCTACTTCGTTTTCGTTCATGAGACGATCGTCATGATCATCCTCCTCACGTAACGCTTCGGCATCGCCTTCGATTTCCTCTTGGGGCTCCCCCTCCATTTCGACATCATCATCATCTCCTTCGTCGTCGGATTCGGCGACGACGACCGTTTCTACGACTTCTGGCGGTTGAGCTTGCGCGGTGACCATTCGGCTACCAGCCAAGGCGGCAAAAGTAACGAGACCGCAAACACCTAGTGGTGCCAGCCATGTTTTCATCGATCGTTTCATTTCATTATCCTTTGTTGATAAAAAGGGTTCACTGCAGCGAGATGGTTAATTAGGTTTCTCTGAGGTGCTATCAGTTGGTACTGTTTGGCCGTCGATCATGGAGGACTCAAGCAGTTCCAGTTCGTCTGCGACCGATTCGATGGCCCAGTCGATCTCCATTTGCAGAAGAGAGTCCAACAGGGCAGGCGCATCTTCGGCGACCGGTTCGATGGTGTTCTCCACCGTCGTGGCCGGCTTTACTTCTACGGGAGCATTCGTGGCAGCAGCAGGTGGTGCGGTTGGTAAGCCTGGTGCGGATTCGACATGCGTGATGGAGGACTCGATCTCAGGAAACGTAGTTGTCGAGCGTTTTGGCGAATTGATCGCCAACATCCAAAGAGCGAGAGCCGAAGAAACTGCAATGCATACAACCCAAGGCAACGCCATCCCCAATTTACGCCCCCATTCCATTCGCTTCATGCGTCCAGCGAGGGACGATGGCAAGGGATGATGCAGTGGGTCATGCCAGTACGATAGAGCTCGCCGCAATTCGGTTGCAACATCCGAGGCTGAGGTAGCCCGTCGCTCTTGGTTCTTTTCGTGTAACCATCCTACGACGGCAACCATCCAGTCAGGCGTATGCGGGTTATGCTCTCGAATGGGTCTTGGCTGATCGTCCGTAATCCGACGCAATACGCTCAGCGGCGAATCGGCGCGAAACGGAGATCTCCCGACCAGCATTGCGTACATAACGCTACCGAGGCTAAACAGGTCCGAGCGATGATCCAGGGAATCCCCTCGAGCTTGTTCGGGCGACATGTATTCCGGCGTCCCCGCAATGGATCCGCTGGTGGTCATCGTTGCATCATCGAGAGCGCGAACGACCCCGAAATCGGTTAACAATGCTCGCTCCGTACCATGTTCCACCAAGATATTGGCGGGCTTTACATCGCGATGGACTAGCCCTTGAGCATGCGCTGCGGCAAGCCCATCGGCGACTTGACTGGCGATTCGTAGCACTGCATCTATTTCCAGCGTGCCGGTCCGTTCAATGCGGGATTGCAAAGACTCGCCCGCGATCAAGGGCATCACCAAATAAGGTGGATCGAAGTC
>CAIXME010000334.1 GCA_903920425.1 uncultured Pirellula sp.
ACCACGAGTCGCCAGTTCCCCTGAGCAGATTAGAATGCGGCGATACACTCCCGATTTGAGAAGCGAATCGGCTACTTGGATTGCGGTCACAAAGGACAAACATGTTTGGTTTACCGTAAAGCTCGGAACACCATGCAAAAGCAATTCGCGTTGAACAAAGGCAGAAGTTTCTGGCACCAGTTGCTGCGACAGGGCGCCAGCGTACAGAATCAAATCGGGTGCTTGATCTGCTTGGAGGATTTTTTTTGCAGCAACCGCTGCGAGTTGAGCCGGCGAAACATGATCTTCCGCGATGTGGCGCCGATGCACCCCGGTATGTTGATGGATCCAGTCCGCGGGGCAGCCGATTTGTACCGCTAGCTCCTCAGCGGTCTGTACGCGGGGCGGTACGGCCATCGCTACATCCAGAATCCGTAATCCCAACCCCTCATCTCCGTGTAAATAACTATCGCAGTGGTTGCTCACCCAATGCTAAGTAGAATGCCTCGCTACGCTTTCCGAAAGCAGGCTAATGCCTTTAGGGGAGTTTCTCGTTGAGAACTATGTCAAAAGCAGCAAGGGCAACAACCACTTAAACTCGAATGACAAAACGTACGGCCTCTGGTACGTGCAGCACATTGGTGGCCTGACCTGTTGTCCCAAGCGGCCAGCACCTGGAATGCAGTTGCGACTCCAGCGTTCAGCAGCTGTGTCTGATGTTATGGCCAGAAACGGGATTACTGCGGTTGATCCAATATCCCGAGAACGCGTCTCGCGTGCGTTGCGATATCGATCTCGTCCAGTATCTCGGGAGGGGCGGCGTTTTTTGGCCCTCGATTTCGAATGGCTGTCAACATTTTGGAACGCAGGTCGTCTTCCGAATCCCATTGGAACAATTCCCCTGCGGCCGACGTCGGGTTAATCATATGGAGGCGATCGTGGATCTCGGGAAAGGCACCATGGTTGGGTTGCAGGTAAGGCACGCCAGCGGCGATCGCCTCTAAGAGAAAAAGCCCCTTTGGCTCTGTGTATGTAGTTGGAACGCAAAAGAGATCGAGGGATGCTAGAAACGCAGCCTTGTCCGTTCGGTCAATGCTGCCAACGTATTCCCACCGGTCAGATAGTCCGGCGCGATCGAGTTTGTCTTTCTGTTCGCTCCAATACTGCGTATGCTGTGGCCCCATCCACCCGGCAAGCTTCAATGTTGCGTGCGCTGCATCCGGCTCCTTGGCGATAGCGATAAAGGCATCCACAACGCGATGCAGTCCCTTTTCGGGCGCCATCCTCGCAAAGTAACCGATCGAAAACGGAGCCTTGGTATCCGTAGTTGCAGAGGAGCGAAATGGAGATATATCGATTCCAAGTGGAACGATGTGTATTTTCGATTCCGGCAGATGGAGCAATTGCCCCATGCGGGCAGCATAGTCTTTCGAATGGATTAGAAACCCATCGACCAAGGGAACCAGCGCTCGCATGAGCTTCAGAGATTCGTCTCGCATTTTGGCGGGCAACGAATCCAGAAAGATATCGTCACCTTGGAGAGTGACGAAGACACGCGTTTTGCCGTTCCGCTTTACCTCAGGGATACTTCCGCCAATGAGCAAGTTGGTAAAGACCATGACATCGGGCTGGATATCTTTTTCCAGCCAATCCAGCAGCCTTCGAAACTCTTTGCGTTGTCGCCCTTGGGTTCCCTTGAGCATGGAGATGGTCAACGCCCCGAGAAGTGCTGGAGATGTCTTGCCAGCATTCTTGGTAAGGGGGTTGATCAACCACGCTTGGTTGAGGAATCCGTCGAGCCATCGAGGAGTGTATGCAAGCCATGGTAGTTTTTGTTGCAAGTAGACATTGATCCCCCCCATAAAGACTTGGTCGATGCTGACATCTTCGTCGTCTGTGCGGATTGGGGTGTATGCAGGGATAAGTATACAGTCTTGGCCGAGTCGGATGAGGGACTTTGCCAACGCATTGTCGTGCAAGCACGAGCCGCAGAACATTCCGGCGGCACCAGCGGTCAAGTATGCGATTTTCATTTTCGAGATGCTAGTAGTGGAGGTGCCTTAAGACAGGGAAACTTTGCCGATTATTGAAAGGTTGAGGCTACCCCCTGGTAAGCCTGGCGATCTGTCCGGCCGTGCGAACGGGTTAACCCCGACGATCGCGCCAGCCTGCAAACTTTACGTAAACTCTTATCAGGTATCATTTTTCGAAAAATGGAATGGCATGCTCAAGGGCATTTCCACGTCTGGCCGATAGGACATCACAACTTCGCATCTTAACTTGGTTGTACGTGCATCCAAGACTGAAAGGTGCGATCAAAATATTGCCGGTGACCCAGAAACTGATCGGGTAACAGGAATACTCGACCGGCAACTGTTGTAAGGCGACAAGGGACTGAGGGGTCTCTTGAAGCTCGACGAAGAACGGGCAAGTGGTAGCTTATCAGGTGAGCTACCATTTGGGAAACGAGGCTAACGAAGTCACTAGCGATGAGTGCAAACACATCGCTCAATGCCACGCCAGTAGAGGGCGATTTCGGCGGCGACTTCGTGCGCCGAAATCGGTCTCAACTCAACCGTTCAAGCCGACCTGTCAGCAGCAGTCAGTGAACAATATACGTAGGGAGATTTGGCTCGATGAAATGGAACATTCTTGTAGGGTCGTTGGTACTTGGCACTAGCCTTTGCGGCCAAAGCTTTGGTGGCGACCTTTTGCATCGTTTGCTCGGTGGACACGGCTGCGGAGCTTCGAGCTCTTGCTGTGATACATCGGTTGCTGATCCATCGTGCGGCGCTGAAATGGCTGCTCCATGTGGATCAGGTTGTGGCGTTGGCCCAAGCTGTGGCGCTGAAATCGCTGCTCCTTGTGGATCAGGCTGTGGCGTTGGACCAAGCTGTGGAGCAGAAATTGCTTCCCCATGCGGAGCTCCAAGCTGTGGCGTTGAAAGCCCATGCTGTGCACCTCGCACTCCTATCCTTTCGGCCTTGAAGGGCTTGAAGGGTAAGCTTTGCAACCTGAAGGGTAAGCTTGCTTGCCATTCAGCTCCAAGCTGTGGCGTTGAATCTTGCGATCCATGCGGTGCAGCACCAACGTGCGGCGCTGAAATGGCAGCACCATGCGGATCAGGCTGCGGTGCAGCTCCAACATGCGGCGCTGAAATCGCTGCTTGTGATCCATGCTCGGCAGCTCCATCCTGCGATAGCGGATGTGGCTTGAAGATCGGCAAGCGAGGTTTGCTCGCTAAGATTTTCTCGTGCAAGAAGAGCAGCTGCTGTGATTCGGCTGTAGCTTGTGATGCTTGTGCATCGCCAGCACCAGCAGGTTGCAGCTCATGCGGTGGTTCGGCAGTTTCGGCTCCAGTGGCTTCGCCAGCTGCAGCTCCAGCACCAGTGGTTGACCCACATGCTTACATGAACACCAAGCGTCATGTCATTCAAGCAAGCACCCGAATTCGCTAATTACGAATGTAGGGAGCTTGTCACCAAAGACATGATCTAACCAAAATCGGCTCGCCAGTAAAATGGCGGGCCGATTTTTTTTATTCCTAAACCAAATTGCTTCTATGCGACTACAACCTGCCGAGTTCGTAGATATTCCCACACTCCGCGGGCTCATGCGCACCCACTTGTTCCGACCTGCCACGAAAATGGCGGTTCCGAGTGTTGCGTTGTTCTCTGAAATCTACCAAATGACGGGCCCTATCGCGCGAACCGCAGCAGCCATCGCTGGCCATGGTTTTTTAGTAGCGGTTCCAGAGGTCTACCACGAATTTGCCCTACCCGGCGAAGTCTTTGCATATGATACGGCCGGCACCGAACGAGGAAATCAACTCAAGATTGCCAAGGAGATCGCCAGCTACGACTCGGATGCCATCGCCGTACTGGACTTTTTGCAATCACACCCGCAAAGCAACGGGAAGCTGGCAACACTGGGGATCTGCTTGGGCGGCCACCTGGCGTTTCGAGCGGCAATGAACACCAATGTTCAAGCGGGTGTATGCTTTTATGCAACCGACATCCACAAACGCAGTCTTGGAAAAGATCTCAACGATAACACTTTGGATCGAATGGGCGAAATCAAGGGAGAGATGATGATGGTCTGGGGCAAGCAAGACCCTCATATCCCACTCCCTGGTCGACGCACAATCTACGATGCTATGACCGCCGCCAATGTCAACTTCAGCTGGCATGAGGTCAACGGCGAACACGCTTTCTTAAGAGACGAAGGACATCGCTACGATTCGGCTTTGGCGAGTTCCTTGTTTCCGTTGGTCTACGAACTATTTCATCGCACCCTGCATTGATCGCAAAAGCAAACTCATGCAAAAAGCAGCGTCAGGCTCTGAAATTGGCTCACGACTTTGCTCTAGCGTGTTAGTCGATTGCAACCTACGAAGCAATGACTCGTTTTGCGCGTTCGATCAAGTCTTTGGACTGCGCGTCGCTCGGGGTTTCTGCGATGAGTCTGACAATCGGTTCGGTATTGCTTCCTCGCAACAACAACCAAGAGTCTGACCAATCGAGACGAATGCCATCCTCGGTGCTAACCGACGTAGCTTGCAATTGGTCGGACAGTTTTGCGATCGAGGCATTGAGGACTTCTTTGCTCAACACCATTTTGTCTTTGATCATGGCGAGCTTCGGTAGCATGCTCACAAGCTGGTGTACCGATTTCTTGGTTGCGACCATCAAGTCTAGCACTTGGGCGATTCCCACAAAGCTATCGCGGATGAAGCCAACTCGAGGATCGATAGGCCCACCACTTCCCTCACCACCATAAGCGGCGTTACATTCCATCATTTTGTCTACGACGTTGGCTTCCCCGACTTTGCTCCTGAAAAATGGAACTTGGTGTTGATCCGCCAGCCATTGAGACATGCTGCTGGAAGCGCAGTTGGTGACCAGCGGACCAGGCTTGAGCATCAAGGCCCGCATCATGCAAAGGACGGCCGTGAACTCCTCGCCAATAAAATGCCCGTTTTCGTCGATGATGGCCAAACGATCCGCGTCGGGATCTTGGCAAAAACCGATATCCAATTTCTCGGTGGCGACGCGAGGGGATACGGTGACGAGATTTTCAGCAAGCGGTTCGGGGGGGTGTGAGAATTTTCCGTCCGGGGCTCCACCAATCAACAAGGTCTCGCATCCGAGTTCAGCCAACAACCGTTGCCCGAGAATCGAACCGGCGCCGTGGTTGCTATCCAGCAGTACTCGGAACCGACCTTTACGAATGGCTTCGACGTCGACTGTTGCTAAAACCAGACGCAAATGGCATTCATGCGGGTCGTCGATGCGATTTCGCTGTCCTAGTGAATCGACCCCTTTCCAGTCTGTCTGGCCGCTGCGGTACGCTTGGAGAACACGGTTTCCAGGCTCCGATGGCAGAACGCGGCCTTCGGCACTGAATAGCTTCATCCCATTGTAGGGTGGCGGATTATGGCTGGCTGAGATCTGAATGGCTCCAGCGGCTTTGGCATGGCGAACATACGCCCCGACCGTCGGCGTGCTCGCGATTCCAAGATCCAGGCAATCTCGACCATGCCCCACGATGGCAGCGGCGATGGCGTCAGCAAGCATAGGTCCGCTAACCCGGCCGTCACGGGCAACCGCGATCGGGCCCGATGGAGCTTGAGTACAAAACGTCGCCGCAAACTGGCTGGCGACCACGGGCGTCAACTCTGGACCTATAATTCCACGTAGTCCGCTGATACTGATGATGGGTTCGGCCATGGAAAATCCGCCTGCTTGCGTGGAAAAAACGTTAAAAAAGGAATAGTCCGACTGGCCTGTATAACCAAAACTCAAGCAATTGCTTGACACTGCAATCTACCCAACTTAACATCGGAATGCCGGAGGATTTGTTGGGAATTCTCCGTTTTTCCAACTATGCTATGACCCGGCGTTCTTAGCGTAAACAGAATGCCTTTTTTGACAACTCCTCAAACTCGGCGACTACTCTCACCCCAGGCTGACCCCTCATGGATATAAACGGCATGCTGATCTGGGCTGTTGTGCTCGTGTCGTTGATCGTCTTTATCATTATCTTGGTAAAGTCTTACAAGTCTTGGGGACTATTGCACACGATTGTCCTTTCGATCCTCTTCATTGAGGCTTGGACGTTTATTTTGCTGGCCGGCAGTGTTAGCCACGACCGTATGGCTTATCTCAAGGCAATCGACCGCCAAACGAAACGCGTCAATGATTTGACTGCGGAAGTGGACTTGGCCATGTTCGGTTCCCGGATCGATCCAAAGCTTGACCTGGAAAAGTTTGTTCCCCTCACGAATGAACTCAATCGTATCACTTTGGAACGTGGCCGTGTTTGGCGAAGTGCCCGACGACAAAATGTTACCCCGACCAGCGCAACGGTCGAGTTGCCAGCGACGGTTAGCAATTTGCCGGTCGCTGCACCACCCGCCGCAGCCAATGCCGCAGCCGCAAACGCAGCGGTTCCACCAACCTCGGTTGCAGATGGATTGACTGTCGATAGCGTTGTTTACTTGTTCGGAGAAACTCCATCACCACGCGGAATGCTTCCTAGCGTTTATCTTGGCGAGTATATCGTCACCGAATCCAAAGATCGCGTTGTTACGTTCCGTCCCTCGACTACGCTATCGCCAATGCAGTTGGGTGCGCTCCAAAGCCCGACGTTTGAATCGTGGGCCATTTATGAATTGATGCCTCTCGACTCCCACAAGGCGTTCGCCGCAGATGGGTCCAGTCCAGAAGAAGACGCGATCTGGGGACGCATGGACAAAGAATCGCTGGGACAACTTTTGGGGATCAACCCAGCTCTCGCCGATGCCGTTTTGTCTTCACTCGAACCTTCCGAGGCACGCAAGGCGACATTGCTACAGTCGTACCTAAACGATGGAGCGAAAGCACCCGAGCAAGCTCCCCCAGAGACCGTGTGGTACCGTGTCAAGTTCGTAAAGGATTACGACATCTCGGATGTGGATGCAGGATCGCTTTCAGCGGAGCCAGGAAAAGAGAGCAACGCAGCAGCAATGGAAGGTGGCTACTTTAACTCGCAAGGGCGAACGGTCGACGCGAGACTGAAACGAGACTCGACGGAGCCCGTTCGATTCAAAATCGGTGACTCCTATGTGTTCGACACCGATACCGCCAACGATCTGCAAAAGAACGGCTTTGCAAACATCATCGGACCTGTCTACGTTCGACCCCTTAACGACTATGAATTTGGTTTCCGTGAAACGCGCCGACTGACGACTCGGGCTCAACAAGACCTGCTGCTCGTCACTCGCGAATTCAATGAAGCAGTTCGCACAAACACGGTGACGCTGGAGCAAGTGCGAAAAGCAGAAGTGGAGAACCAACGATTGAAACTAGATCAGTCTCAGTACTCCAAAGAAGCCGAAGTCGTAACGAACGAAGCAACCGAACTGGCCAGCCAAGTCGAAGCCAAAAAGGCGGAATTGAGCCAAATCTACGCTTCTATCGTCGAACTGCACAGCAAGATTGTAAAGCGAAGCAATGAGCTGACCGCTTTGATCAACGCAACAGTTCCCGCAATCCCGTAAACCGCTAGGGGCATGATTCCTTGGCCCCAGCGATGACTCGATGTGAGACTGCGCTAGTTGCTTGGTACTACTAACGCAGCGGATTGCTCTAGTGGGTCCAGTCCCAATGCTGCCTGCATCGATGCCAATGCAATAAAGAAATCGCGTTCTGCCTCAAGCAACTTCACTTCGCTGTCGTTGACCTTCGTTTCCTGTCCTATCAAGAAGTACAGGTCGGTCTCTCCAGCTTCGAATGCGCGTCGGAAGATACTCAACGTGACGTTCGCCTGTTTGAGCAACTCTTTTGCTGCATTTACATTTTGCTGGGCAATATCCAATGCATTGCGAGCAGTGCGCAATTCGACTTCGATCTTGTTGGCTTGAAACGCGGACTTTTGTGACAACTGAGCCAGTTTCGCCTGAGTGCTTTGGATTTTCCCCAACGGCTTACGACGCTGGATGGGCACGCCACCAACGACGCCGGCTTCCAGTTGAAAGTCCCCTTTATCATTGATCGAACTGCTCGGCGTTCCGACATCCTGAGTCGACTGAACCGTAAAATCAACATTGGGTAGTGTTTGGTTTCGAGCTAGCGTCTGATCCCAGCGAACACTCTGAATCTCCAATTGGATCAATTGCAACTCAGGTCGAACGGCCAGCGCGTTCTGATAGTCAACATCGAAGTTACCAGGTGGGATCATCGTGACTTGAGGGAAATCGATTGGCAGCCACTCGGGTGGCGCCAGCATTGGATTTCCAGCTTCGTCTCTCAAGAACAGGGAGAGCTTAAACGCGGTGTCTCGAAACTTTTGGCGAGTATCGTTTACTTTGATTTGACGCTCGTAGATTTGCTGCGCATTGAGGGCGACTTGCAGATTGGCCACAGCGCCTGCTTCCAAGCTTCGCTCCAGCTGTTCCCCTCGTTGTATTGCGATCTCTAGTAGACGTTCTTGGGCTTTGAGCACATTACCCATCTCAACCCATAGCCAAAATGCCTTAGCTGCATCCTGTCCGGCTACCAAGATCTGGCTTTGTATTTCCGGTCCAACTGCCTGACGTCGCAGATTGGATTGAAACAGTTCCACTCGCGATGGGTCGATCGCTCGGCCTTGTAGCAGAGGTTGAATCAAGGCGACTTTGAATTCGCCCCCTTCGTTGGTTTCTCGCTCTTTGTACCAAGGTTCAAATTCACCACGACCTACGCGATACCCCGCGCTAGCATATCCGCCCCACCATAGCTGTCT
>CAIXME010000335.1 GCA_903920425.1 uncultured Pirellula sp.
ATCGAAAAGCAGATCGAAATTGTGAAACTGCAACAAGAGCAATCCAGCGTTCTCGCTCCCTTTGACGGCGTGGTTATTAGCCTCAATGCCGAAAAAGGGGAACGCACAGCGCAATTCCCATTGATGGACATCGCAGACCTAAACAGCATGCAATGCATCGCAGAAGTCCACGAGTCCGATGCGGGCCGAATCGCCATTGATGATCGCGTCGAACTCAGTTCGTCAGCGCTGAGCAAGAAACTTTCAGGCCGAGTGGTTCGTATCGATCGCATTGTCGGAGCCGCACAAATGCGATCTCCCAACCCCATGGCACGCTCGGATTTTCGATCGATCCCCGTTTGGATTTCGATTGACAAGCATGATACCGAGGCGGCAGCCGAGCGGCTACAATTGCAAGTCGATGTTTCCTTTACGACAACACGCTAGTGGGACATCGCTCGTTTTGCAGAAACGATAGCCCGACACTAGAAAGTGAAACCTCTTGAACGACGCATCCCCTGACACAATATCCTCGTCGCAAGCTAGTCCGAACTCCAACCAAGGAACCGAGACGGACCTAGACAGGATTGCTTCGCAGATTCCCACCGTTCGAAAACTGTTGCATCAGTCCATCGTGGGACAAGATCTCGTGCTGGACCAACTTTTGATATGCGCGTTGTCGGGCTCGCACGCGTTGCTAGTCGGCGCTCCCGGACTGGCCAAGACCCTGATGGTCAAAAGCCTCGCTAATGCATTCCACTGGAAGTTTTCGCGAGTGCAGTTCACGCCGGACTTGATGCCCAGCGACATCACGGGCTACGAATTGCTCGGCCGAAATAACCAGACGGGCGAGATGAGCATGCAGTTCCGAAAGGGCCCCGTCTTCGCAAACCTTGTTCTCGCAGACGAAATCAATCGCGCTGCACCGAAGACACAGAGCGCATTGCTAGAAGCGATGGCCGAACGGCACGTAACCATCGGCGGCGAAACCTATCCGCTCGAAGAACCGTTCCTCGTGGTTGCGACGCAAAACCCAATCGAACAAGAAGGAACGTATCCGCTCCCTGAAGCCCAACTCGACCGGTTCATGATGGAGATCCACGTTGGATATCCAACGCATGCCCAAGAAAAGGAAATTGTCCTCAAGACAACAGGAAACGAAACGATCGCCGAGGAAAGCCGACTCTCTCGAGAAACGTTTCTCGAACTGCGCCATGCCGTTCGTTCCGTCCCCGTCCCAGAACACATTGCCGACTACGCCGTATCGCTATGCGCAGGCACTCGGCCCGGCGGGGGTATCAAACTGATCGACGATTATGTCGCTTTCGGTGCAGGTCCTCGTGGAAGCCAGAACTTGGTCCTTGCAGCCAAAGCGAGGGCGTTGATCCAAGGCCGAACGGCACCTATCCTCGATGACTTATTGGCCGTTGCCACCTCCATTTTGCGACATCGTATCATCGTCAATCACCGAGCGATCGGCGACGGGATCGATACTCCGCAAATTATCGCAGGACTCATTAAAGCAATGCCGGTACCCGTTGGCTAACGGAACCGGCGGAGCTTTGTTGAGGCTCGTGGATTTTTGTGTTATCGACGAGCTCAAGCCTCAAGCCTAATTCCCGTTCGAGCTGCACATTATTTGGCTGACGCTGCGTGAGTCGGGGAACCAACACAAGACATACGTGTTTTGTCCATCCACGACGTGAACTGAGGTGCTCTGGCTGGGGCCAACAGGTCGATTGGCCATCAGTGGGTTGAGTGACAAGCGATGATCCCCCGCCGGCACTTCTACGCGCAACACTTGAATGTCCCGAGGCAACAATCCCCAGCATCTCGTATCAGCACCCTCGCTCGCTTCCCAAGCGATACCAGCAACGTCCATCCCCAAAGATGTCCAGTTGTTTTTACTGATCGAATCCTTGGCAGCGACGATCGTTGCCTTCTTGATGACTCGTCTTGCGACAGCCCTGGCGACGATCGCGTTTCTATTGGCTTGATAAGTCGACACGGCTAGCTCATCCACGTTTGCTAACGAAGCGGTAGGACCGATAGGCTGGGAATCGATTTGCACTCCAACCGATTCTACA
This sequence comes from uncultured Pirellula sp., assembly GCA_903920425.1. Taxonomy (GTDB): domain Bacteria; phylum Planctomycetota; class Planctomycetia; order Pirellulales; family Pirellulaceae; genus JBKCUI01. The sequence continues at coordinate 2,067 of CAIXME010000335.1, forward strand.
TCCGATGGCGTAATCGCAATGTCAGGAATCTTGATCGGGGCGATAGTGGGGGGCAGCTTGTACGGCCCTACGGCAGAAATTATGCGATCGGCGATTAAAAGCGCGTCGCTGGTCGGCTGCTCGGCAACTTCGATTTTATGAGGCCCGCGCCCAACCATCGCGAAAACATAAACAACACCATGCCCCGGATGCGAGTGCACACCGCTGCGAACGCGTGCGAGATCCCACGATAAAGGTTGGTTATTGGGAAGCAACTGAGCGGCGATCTCATAATTGCGCACAGCATCATCATAGTCTCGGTGCGTGGCTTCACGCAGCATTCCACGCATGTAAAAGCCCAACGGCAATGGCGTGTACTCCTGCTTTTTCTTTCCGCTACTTTGTTCAAAACGCTCGGCTAGCTGCTCATGCTTGTCTTGAATCTGTAGCGTATAGCTTTCCGCATCCGTACCATCGTGCATCAAATTAGTAAGCGACAGAAAGATGCGGATCAGGATCTTTTCATAATCCTCGCCAGCATACGATCGCACTTGATCATCGGTCCACATCGAGACCGTTTTCTCGGTGATCGAATCTTGCTCCAGATGATCAAATCGATCTCGGACTTCCTTGAGTCGGCCCTCTGCCTTTTTGGCTTCTCCGCACAACAAATCGACTACGGCCAAGTCGAGGTTGACGACATCTCTGTCGTGGCGATTAGCTTTAGAAAGTTTCTCGAGACTCTCACGGCAAGCGACAATCTGGCCGTTGTAAAACAGGTTGCGTGGTTGCGCAATACGCTTCGCGTGGGTTGAGCAACCAACACTGAACAATAGGAGCAAGCAGGCAATCAAAACGCCGAGATTCGTTCGTAATGCGCCGCGAGCATGGCTTGCAAGCGATCGGGCTTGGTCGCTCGCGATCATCGCTTGAGGGGATTGTAATTCCAAATTTTGCCGGCAGCCGACTTGTGATAGCCTTTGCGAATTTCGGAGGATACGGTGTCGTAATACCCCGTGTGGACATTGGTCAGTTCCAACGTCAATTCATAGTCGCGCTGCGTCGAACTATTCCGCTTGGTCGTACCGCTCGTCAGTTTTGCATACAAGAAGTAATCAATCGGAGCGCCCTCCCGTTGCAAAACGGCTGTGAATAGGCGCATGTTGTCCGGCAACATGAGCGCATCGGGCCGCATTCTTGTCTCATGCAACGCGGCGTCCACCATGCGTCGGCTCATCGGCTGAAAGGTCTGCGATTCGAGAATCTGTGAATCGATCTGGTTGTAGAGCTTATCTTTAAAGTCGCCAATGTCTTCTGAGCTCTTGTTCTCAATTCCAATGAAGCAAATCGTCTTCTTCATAGGCTGGCCATCGGGACCAATGGGGCAATCCCCCGGTTGTGTATTCTGGCGAGCAAGCAGCTTCGCAACCGCTTCATCTACCAACGGATCAAAAACTTCTGCCCCCGCCTCATGGCTGCCAACCAAGTTCGCAGCCTCGGGCTTGATGACGTGCCCGTACTGATAGCCGCGGCATCCCGAGAGGCCAGCGATTGATAACAAGGATAAACGTTTCAGCCATTCTCGACGATACATGGGATTCCTTTCCCGCGAAACCATTCGACACTCGAGCGTGATTGTGCACTTCCGCATGCAAGCGGACAAGAGGAATATCGGTATTCGCCCCCCCATTCATCGAGCTCAACACAACTGGATTACGATTGCTTGCTAACCAAAAGACGCCATTGCGCTCGGAACGGACCGCATTTTGAGAGCTGTCGCCACCCAGGCGAACGCTAGCGTTTCGAAATCGCAATTGCATGATGTCTTATGAATGTGGTAGTAAATCCCTTTGTGCTGGACACTTGATGCAGTGAGCCAGCAGGGCTCGAGCAAGTTGCAATTCGAATGCCACCAGGTAACAAATGACGCGGATCGATCGGTATGTCCTTTTTCTGTACTCACGCGTGTTCGTCATTTGCTTTATGACTTTGTC
>CAIXME010000336.1 GCA_903920425.1 uncultured Pirellula sp.
TGGTTCCTATTCCGTGGGATACAACATGATCAACGCGCGCTCGGAGACTATCGCTGAGAAACCGAGCTTCCGTCCGTCGCTTTTTAGCAAACGCTGCGTTGTTTTGGCTGATGGATATTACGAATGGAAAAAGCTGACACCTAAAACCAAACAACCGTTTTGGATCCATCGTCCCAAGGAACAGGTCTTTGCGATGGCCGGTTTGTGGGCCGAAAATCGGCAGCTGGCCAAGCCTGATGGTCCGGCAACGATTCGTTCTGCAACGATCATTACGACACCTTCGAATTCCGACACGCAAAGCGTCCACGACCGGATGCCTGCAATCATGTTTCGCCCGGACCAGATCACTCAATGGCTTGACCCTGTCCGGAATAGTCAGGATCAGACTGAGGAACTGCTTGAGCAGCTTTGCCCTTTGCCCGAGGGATCTTTGCTCTTGCGACAGGTCTCCGGCGAAGTCAATTCCCCAAAAAACGAGGGTTCGTCGCTCCTCAAATGTTCTGTTGATGGATGGTAGGAACACCGCCATTGATCATAATGGGGCGACCAACGCGGGGACATTCCCCGATTCCCTCCCGTTTTCCTATCAAGCGAAAAGCGAACCATGACCCACCTTCCTTCGTCTAGCAAATTTTCACGCCGCGATCTCCTCAAGCCAGTCCTCGCCACCACGGCACTGGTTCCTTTCGCTTCAGGCGGTTTGAATCGCATATGGGGGCAAGAATCCGCACCGGGAGCCAAGTCGGCGTCACGGATGGCTGTTGCCTATCTCGAGACATTGAGTGCAGAGCAGCGTGCATTGGCCGTCGTAAACTTTGAAGACAAAAAGCGGACCGAATGGCATTTTATCCCGATGGAAACTCGCAAAGGGTTACCGCTGCGAGATATGAATGAATCGCAGCGCGCAGCTGCATTGCGTTTACTGAAACAGGTATTGAGCCCAGCAGGCTATCAACGCTCGGTGGATATCATGGCCTATGAAGCCATCTTGCTCGAGCTGGAGGGCCCAACCCAAGCCAAACGTCGCGACCATACCAAGTTCTACTTCACGATCTATGGCAATCCAAGCGACACGACCACTTGGGGATTTAGTGTTGAGGGACACCACTTGTCGCTGAACTTTACGTTTGACCAAGGTGTGATTGTCGATTCGACGCCTCAGTTTTTCGGAGTCAATCCAGCGCAATTGCGCAAGGCGTTCACAACACCCGATCTAGCCAATCCAGGCAAGTCGATCGAGTTCAAGGGCAGCAATCGTCTCTTGGCACTAGAAGAAGATCGCGCCTATGAGTTGATCCGATCGCTCAACCGAACTCAACTGGAAAAGGCCATCTATACGAAGGAATGTCCTGACGATATTCAATGGGCGGGAGAACCTCAACCGCAAAAGGCGCCCAAGGTGGGTATCGCAGCCAACGAGCTCGATGCACAACAACAATCCAAGTTGATGGCGGTTTTGGACGCTTATCTGATAAACGTACCTAATGAAGTGATCGAGCAGCGCAAAGCCTTGATCAAAGCGTCTGGCGTCGATCAAATCTACTTTGGTTGGGCTGGGGCCCCCGAAGCGGGAAAGCAACACTTCTATCGAGTCGAAGGCCCAAGCTTTATTGTAGAGCTTTGCAATTTCCAAACAGATCCGCAAGGAAATGTTGCGAACCATATCCATTCGATATGGCGCGATATGACAGGCGATTTTAATCTCGCAATCGCAGCTAAATAGATTCATGATCAACACGCTGTTCCTACCTGAACTCCGAGAGATGCTTGCTGAAAATCAAGCGGAGGAACTGCGCGAATTTTGTGTGGCATTGCACCCAGCACGTACCGCCGAGTTCATGGAGGGGCTCGAGAGTGCGGAGACATGGCAGGTGTTGCAACACGCAGATACCAGTCTTCAAGCAGAGATCTTTCAGTATTTTGATTGGGATCGGCAAGTTGAACTGTTAGCCACTCAAGACGAAAAGCAAGTCGCCTCGCTGGTGACACTGTTGCCAGCCGACGATGCGGTGGATTTGCTCCATGAAGTCTCCACGGAGCGAGTCGATCAAATCCTCGCATTGGTGCCAGCTACCGACCGTCGCGACATTCGCAGACTGCAAACGTTTGCGGAGGGGACTGCTGGAGCGTTGATGACAACCGAGGCCGCGTGCCTATCGGAGTCTTTAACTTTGCGTCAAGCATTGGATCAACTCAGCAGACAAGCGGAACGCTTGGAGACGATCTATTACATCTATGTGACCGATGATACCAATCATCTGCAAGGAGTCGTGAGCACCCGTTCGCTCGTCTCAGCGATAGGTAGACCAGAGACCAAACTAGTCGACCTGATGAAAAAGGATTTGGTCACAGCCCACGTTCAAGACGACCAAGAACAAGTCGCGCAAAAGGTAGCCTTTTATAATTTGCTCGCGATCCCAGTGGTGGATGGTCAACGACACATGCTCGGCATCATCACGCACGACGACGTCATCGACGTTGTTCGCGAGGAAGCCACCGAGGACGTGCAGCGTATTGCGGCCGTGGAGCCTCTGAAGGATTCTTACATGCGTACCCCGCTGACCACGTTGTCGTGGAAGCGAGGGATTTGGCTAACGATTCTATTCTTTGCCGCGCTCTCGACCGCGTTTTTGCTCAAGAGTTATACGGTCGAACTAGAACGTTACGAATGGTTGGTGTTGTTTATCCCGCTCATCATCAGCAGCGGTGGAAACTCGGGTAGCCAATCGTCGACATTGATCATTGCAGCGCTCACAACCAAAGATGTTCGAGGGCGCGATTGGTTCACCGTGCTGCGCCGCGAGGCGATCATGGGGTTGGTGCTCGGTAGCTTTATGGGGCTGATCGGGTTTGGTTGTTCGCTGTTGCTCGCACCCACGTTTTACGCTGCGATGATCGTTCCCATCACGGTACTGTGCGTGGTGGTGTGCGGCACGTGTATGGGTAGCATGCTGCCATTGATGTTCCAGCGGCTTGGTCTCGATCCTGCCATGATGAGTAACCCTTTTGTGGCGGGGCTCAGCGACATCCTTGGGATTTTTATCTACGTCAACGTAGCCATGCTGTTATTGAACTAAGCTCTTCCCAAGCTCAAACCGCTGAGTACATTGGCTGATTTGGCAGCGCAACGTTTTGCGTTGCATTTACCTTTAGACAAAATAGAAATACAGACAATGACGCTTCAAGCAGGCCCGGTCGATAAACAAGAAGAAGAATCCCCTGGCAAAATCGATGCCACCGCGAGCACGGAGTTTACAGCGACCGAGTCAGGACTCAAGTACCGAATTCTTCGCAAATCCGAGGGCAAAAAGCCAGCGGCACGCGATCAAGTAACGGTCCATTACAAGGGTTGGCTCGACGATGGAACCATCTTTGATAGTTCGTATCGTCGTGCGGAAACCATTTCGTTTGGTCTCAATCAAGTGATTGCTGGATGGACCGAAGGAATGCAATTGGTCGGTGAAGGTGGCATGATCGAATTGGAAATACCGTACCAGCTTGGATACGGAGAGCGCGGCACACCGGGCGGCCCGATCCCTCCACGAGCCAATTTGCACTTCGTCGTCGAACTGTTCAAGGTTGGACGATAACGGCTCGTATGCCGCCATCGCGATGCGAGGACTGGTACTCACGTCATGGAGTACCAGTTCATGGGCGCCAACACGAAGGATGGCCAAAAGAGCAAAATTCCGAAGATGTCAGCGAAGGGCAAATGCCCAGACCAATCCGTTGGCTACATCGTGTTCCAGCGGTTTTGCATTTCGGTCGGTGTGAGCTTTTCGATTTCGTGCTGGAACATCCATTCGTGACCGTAAGGATCTCGGATGCTGGCACAGCGGAAACCATAGAATGCGTCGCATGCTGGCATCAGAATGGTCGCTCCAGCCGATAAAGCTTGATCGACTGCCGCATCCACATCGTCTACCAACAATGACATTTTGATCGGAGTTCCGCCGAGGGTTTCTGGCGAAGTGTTGTATTCAGGATATTCTTCAGCCACCATCACCAGGCAACCGTTGATGGTGAGTTCCGAGTGGCCTACGGCTCCCGTATTGGGATCGATGAGTCGAAATCGTTCTACCGCGCCAAAAGCTTCTTTATAGAACTCGATTGCTTTACCCGCATCGCGTACGGCAAGGCCTGGTGACATCAGTGGATAACTGGCTACTTGATCGCTCATGGGGCATTCCGTAAAGAAAAGGGAGTTTAATCTGGACTCTGCCCGATCGTTCAAATCTAGCAGCAAATGGTTTTGATGGCTCGGAGTATAGCCGATATCCCTTGCTCAGCCTGAATTCTCAAGCGGACACCCTCAAAAAGAACTGCTTTTATCTTGAAATCATGGCTTCTCTGCAAAGTCACCCTGAGAGCCAGCTAACAGCGATAAGATTGCGAACTAAGACTTCGATTCGCGATATTTCTCTCGACCAGCGGCGTAGGCCTGTTTGTTGGGTGTTCGGTCGCTAAGCCACGCTTCGATCGATTCCGCATTGGGCGGTACTTCGTTTGCTTGGGCGGTCAATTTCTCTAGTTGCTTGCGACACCAACCGCAGCCTGTACCTGCACCACCGCATTCGCTGAGCAAGCTAGGTTTTTGAATGCGATGGATCCGAATGTAGTTGATGACCTTGCGCCAAGAGACATGAAAGCACAAACACAATTCGTCGTCAGGTTCCATTAGGTTGTTAATCCTGTCGGTACTTATCGAGTTTGCGGTACA
>CAIXME010000337.1 GCA_903920425.1 uncultured Pirellula sp.
AAGGGCAAGCAATCCGGCTGCGATCAAGTTCTCTTCGAAGATTGCCAAGTAAACGCAAACTGGCACCCACACGATTGCCGGCCCAACGAAGGGGACCAGCGCGCAGGTTGCGGTGAGCGCGGTAAGCAATATCAATGAGGGCATGCCGGCAAAGTAATAGCCGATTCCAGCAACCAGCCCTTGCAAAAGCGCCGAAAGGACTGTGGCCAAAACGATCGCTCGCGAGATGCGATCGAATTCGGCGAGCAACTCCAGTTCATAGCGATCGTCGAGCGGACTCAGTTCCATCATGGTTCGCACCATGCCAGGTCCGTCGAACAAAAAGAAATACAGAGAGACCATGAGGATACTGCTGGCGATCACAAAGCGGAGCAGAAACGTCGCAAAGTCACCCGTGAAGCCAACCAGTCGTGGTCCTATGTATTCGAAGAAGCTCTTGTTGAGGTTTTCGATGTCCTTGTCAGACGGATTGGCGAGATCCTTGAGCGCGCCCATCCAAGGCCCGCCCGAAATGGTTTCGCGTGTTCTCTGCCATTGAGAACCCAGTACGATCGCGGCCCGTTGCAATTGAACGACGTTTTGGTCCGGAGCTTCTTTCTCTGGTGTGAGCGCATCGAGTCGGGCTTCTGTTTCGATAATCGCCTTGCTCCATGCTAGACCTTCCGCGATGAGTTTTCGTCTCGCTTCGTCAACGATAATCCGCTCTTCTGGGCTAAAATCGGAGGGAAAGACAATCCCTTTTTCAAGTACTTTCTCGGTAGCGGTCTGCAACTGTTCGGCGGTTTCGGTGTGTTGCTGCTGGAGCAATGCGTCGAGATCGGACTCTACTTCTTCGAAGCATTTTTTGAGTTGCGCCTCGAGCTTGTCGTGGTCTTCCCGAGCTTTTTGTTCTTTGGCCTTGGGGTCCTTGGACTGGCTTCCTAGTTGTCGCATTTTGACAATGCGCCGGACTAAATTGTCCTTGGTCGTTGCCTTGAGCTGCGGAATAAATTTGCCGATCTCGGTTCGTATTTCTGCGACATCACCCTGCACCTTGCCCTGCTTGTTCATCAGGTTGGCGTAGCTTTGTTGGGTGGAGACTTGGAACTGGATGTCGTCGATTTTCTTTTGAATCTCCTGTACTTGTTTTGCATAAGGAAATTCGAGGTTCAGCAAGTTGTTGGATCGAAGCTTCACTAAGCTCAGCTTGATGCTGGCCGAGTTGAAATTGCGAAAGAGGCTGGCGCTTTGGACAGCGGCCATGGAGAGCACCAACGCAGTTGGTATCAAGACGATGAGTACGATTAACGCCGTCGTGATGCCCGCAGCAATGTGCTCTCTGTCGCCGACCTTCGCGCAAACCCAACGATGGAGAGGGCGAAAAACGACGACCAGCACCACTGCCAAGAAGACGGGTACAAAGAAACCGATCATTACTTTGTAGAACAAAGCGCCGATTACGACGATGATCGCCAGAAGCACAACAAAAGATATGTAGCGGGCCATGGAGCCAGAGCTTCGTTGAAAAGTTTTTTGAATAAGTCGCCCCTCCATTCATCGCAAATCGAGAATGGACAGGATTGATCTGGACAAACGTGCGAACTGTGCCAGTATTTCCTAAGCGATTCTATCGGAGTTTAGCAGCCAACTCCACTGTGTTCTGTCGGTTCACGCGGCTTCCAACTTTCTCTTTCACTACAAATTCATGCAATCTCCTGAGAAAGACTCCGATTCACCGCTATCCCAAGGTTCGCCCGGACAAGTCAAGCGTACTGACAAACAGACTGACGCTAGTTTGGCCAAGCAGTGGCTGATACGCGTTAAGCCCTGGTTGAAATGGCTGATCATCGCTGTCGTGCTTTGTTTCGTATGCATGACAGTGTATCGCGCCTATGTGGACGTGCAGTCAAAGCGCGAGCATCTCGATTTTGCTGCCATGGATTGGCGATGGCTGGTGCTCGGGACATGTGTGTATGCAATAGGTATGTTACCCGCCGGAATCGCCTGGATCCAAACACTTCACTGTTTCAAGCAATCGGTTCCATGGGGTTATGGCCTGTATGCATATTATTTAGGCCTCATGGGCAAGTACGTCCCCGGAAAGGCAATGGTGATTGTCCTGCGAGCCGGAAAACTGCATCCCATAGGTGTCGAAATCAAGCCTACGGTAGTCAGCGTTTTTGTTGAGACATTAACAAGTGTGTGCACAGGAGCATTGCTCGGTAGTACGCTGTTGTTGACGATGTCACCGCCCGATTGGATGCGGTTGGCGGCTATTGTCACGATCCCTTGCGCGCTCGTCATGCTGCTACCGCATACGTTTCGCGCCGTTTTGGCGATTTTGGCCAAAAGCCGGATCGGGCGGATGCCAAAATCGGTAAACGAAGCCTTTACGTGGCGGTTGATGTTGCGAACCTGTTCGTGGATGGCACTGGGGTGGTGTATGCACGGCACGGCAGGTTGGCTTGTATTGTCTGGCATTCATCCTGCACCCGAATTGTGGACCCTCTATGCTTGGTCGGTATGTGTCGCAGCGGTATCTCTCGGAGCTGTCGTTGGATTCGCGTCGATGGTGCCAGGCGGCGCATTTGTTCGAGAATTGGTAATCACGTGGTTGCTCTGCACTTTGGTGGCGGAGCCGATAGCGCTTTTTGCTGCGATAGCCTTTCGCATTGCGAACTTGATCGCCGAGTTCCTCATGATTGGAACGCTATCGATTGCGGTGCGTTGCAGCAAACAACCTAACTCACCAATTCGATCTTGAATCTTTTTTGAAAAAATATCATGATTCGATCGGGTTTCTGGAAAAGATTTCCAAGAACGCCTGAGATTGTGTTTAGAACCAAATCGTTCGGGAGCAAGGAAGCACCCACGCTATGCGCTACATTCCATATTGGTTTGAGTCCTTTGCACCATGGTTTCCATGGATTGTTCCCATTATTGCCCTGTCGGGATTATGGATTGCAAAATCCAGCCAAGATCGTCGGGTTCAACGCATCGGCGAACGGGTCTTTTATGCGGCGCTGTTCATTGTCGGCGGCGCGACATTGAGGACCGTATTGGCAAACGAAGGTTGTTGGCTGCTGCATATGGCAAGCATGAGTGCCATGATTTTGGGGGCGACATTTCCTCAAGCTGATTCAGGCCAAGGCGAGTATGATAGCGAAATCGTCCTCACGGAGTCTTAATCCCGTGAGTTGGTTTTGTCTCGCTCATCCGTAGTGATTCCATGTCGTCTTCCAATTTCAAATCGGACTTGTTTGGTTCTTTACAGGTTCCGATGGTCCTTGGGCTGCTCCGTTTGGCCACCGAAGGGCGTCCTTCATTGGACGCATCCGTCGAACTGATCCACGCGGCCTTGGATCAAGGTATCCGCATCCTGGATACGGCAGATAGTTATTGCTTGGACAATACCGAGTTCCATTTCGGGGAACGCTTGGCTGTGCAAGCGCTGAAGAGTTGGAACGGGCCAAAAGAGGAAGTGCGAATTCTGACCAAGGTTGGGCTAGTGCGTCCCTCCGGCAAATGGTTACCAAACGGCTCTCCCAAACATATTGCCAAATCGGTGGACGAAAGTTTGGTCGCGCTCGAAACCGATCGCATCTTTCTTTTGCAACTGCACGCCAAAGATTCGCGTGTCCCCTTGGAGGAAACTCTGGGTGCTCTTGCTGAATTACAGAAAAGCGGAAAAGTAGAACACATCGGGCTTTGCAACGTTGGGCCAGCCGAAGTGCGGCAAGCGATGCGGCATTTCTCGGTTGCTTGTATCCAGTGCGAGTTGAGCGTGCAGGCTCGTAAATCGGCCGCCGATGGCATGTTGCTCTTAACGCAAGAATTGGGCGTTCCCTTTTTGGCGTACCGTCCGCTCGGCGGATATGCCAAAGTGGCTAAACTCGAGAAGAATCGTGTGCTCAGTCCACTCGCTCAACGGCATGGGACCAACCCATTCGAAATCGCCATCGCTGCAGTCGCTCAAAGCGCGCCCCACGTTATACCTCTCGTCGGTGCCACTCAACGAGCAAGCTTGGATTCGTCCATTCGCGCATTGCAGGTGAGACTGGATATCAGCGACCTGACTGCATTGAGTATCAAGTATTCCTTCGAAGCAGACGAAGAC
>CAIXME010000338.1 GCA_903920425.1 uncultured Pirellula sp.
AGTAAAGCTTTCGAGTGGGAGAGCAATGTTATCGATTTGGCAACCACATGGCGACTTGCAACGTTGGCCATGCCGGTGAATGCAGTACGCAGCACCGTACTAACGTACATGTCTACTTGCACGCTTTCGCGGCGACCTGTTTTAAGCTCCCTCGCAAAGTGTTCGCAATTGCCGACGACGAGATGATACCCCTCTGTACCAATCGCCTCGATGGCTCTCGCAACAACGATGTCATCCGCCAAAGGGTCTTCAACCGACTCGATGATCACTTCGCCGCCATTGGAATCGCCACCATTTGCGAATTGCTCCAACGAGACGCGTTGAACAGACATCTGCTGCGTCTCTTCATTGCTCGCCAAATGCACTGCGGTGCCATCTCCGAGATCAATCCCGTAATGGAAATAAGGGACCGGGCCACGTTTGCATCGAATAGAAATCAAGTCAGCTCGAGCCATGTCGTTTCCTTGTTCGCGTTTGCGTTGCGAAGCACATTACCAATATGTTTAACGGGACAATTTGCGAGACGTTGCTTTGATCACAACCCGACGCGTAATCGAGGGATTCTGTGTACCTCGCTTATGCGTTTTGAAGTTGCACTGTTTGTATTTAGGGCCGAAGGCCCGGCACATCCTTTGCCGGTGCCGCGAGGCACCGGACCGCCAGTTTCACGGGTCACAGACCTGAAGGGCCGACACACATCTCACATGTGCCGCCCCTTTTAGGTCTCATCTCCAAATGGTTCTTGGCATCGTGGCCTATCAGCTACGGCTACGGATACACCGGCGTTTCAGGCCTAAACTACACAACTTCAAAACTCACGCGGCGGGTTGTGATAGTTGCATTGCCTCGCGGCAATTCCACTAACTCAACCTCTCGCGTTCCGCTCAATGCTACCCGTGCAATCGCACAGGCAGCTCGGTGGGCAATAGTATGTCTATCGTTGCCAACCGTCTAGTTCTTGGAATTTTTTTCGCTCAATTTGCCGACAAGATTCCGCAGCCCTTGCAGGTTAGCAACCAGTCGCTTTTCTGCATCTTCGTCGGTATGGTTGAGGATTCCGATCGACCCGTCGTATCCACTCTCCGCAATGGCGGTCAACACTTGCTCGTCGCGATCCCCTTGTCCGATGGGCAAGATCTTCTTACCGACTCGTTCTCCGTCGGTTTGCATCCCATTGATATTGAGGACCAGCATGTAGGGCTTGAGCATTTTGAGAACGGCTGGCAGTCGGTCAAGTTGGTCGTGTGCGTGGTGCAAGTTGTAGACGACACCGACATTGGACATATTGACTTGTTTTACAAGACGGACCAAGTTCTCTGGCTGGCCGAACCATCCACCATGGTTGTAGAGGCCTACTTTGCATCCGACTTTTTCGGCAGCGATAGCGATTGAGCGAATGCGTTCGGTCTCCTGCGCCGCGAACGCATCGGCTTGTTCGGGAGTCATGTTTTGGTCTCCACCACCCATGATCCACAATTGTGGATGCTGGTTGGTTTTCTCGAAAAGCGCTAACGTCATTTTTGCTTCATCATTGAGCACGCCAGGGAACCACCAAGCAGATAGTTCGATCCCATTTTCCTTGAGGGCGACGATTTCGCGTTCGAAGGTTGGCACATGTTCCGCGCGATAGTCGTAAGCGAACTTGCGGATGTCCAAACGTTTAAGCATGGCAGCACGATCCTCGGGCGATCTCTTTGCCGCATCAAACGGAACGATGCACCAGGCCATCAAGTTGGGTTGTTCAAATGGCTTGGCGTTAAATTGGGAATGGGCAGTATTCGCCATTGCGAGAACGAGCAAAAGCAAAGCGAGCGTTGTGGAAGGCCGCGGTGTGCAAATAGACGAAACAAACGGGAAGCACGGAGATCGCATGGTGAGTAAGCCGTGAGGGGAGGGGGGAGGAAATGGAGGGTGGAACACCGTCTGGAGTTCGATGGATAAAGTTATCGCGGTGCACGGATCAATGTCGAGAGAAAAGCGGGGGCAGGAATCCGAATAGCCCGGATTTTGCGATCCCCACGACCAGAATAACGGTCCGAAAGCAGGTGGGGAACGGACGCGGGTAGCCAATTCGAGGTGGAATTGGCGTTAAAAACGGAGGAATCCAGCAAATCCAAGCCGTCCAGACAAGGCTTGCCAACCCTCGCGGGACTTGATATTTTTATCGCATCTATGTCGGTCGGAGCAAACGCCCTCTCAGGAGAGCAATTCCCAGCCGTTTCATTGATGGCGAAGTAGCTCAGTCGGTTAGAGCAACGGCTTCATAAGCCGTGGGTCGCTGGTTCAAGTCCAGTCTTCGCTATTCTTCTTTTCACCAACCAATTCGTTGGTGATTTGATCGATTGAACTTCGATCCATCTACCCCGTCCCATACGGGAGTTTCCCCCAGTTCATTGCACCGCGGGGATCAAATTGCCGCCCCCAACGGCTCGCGAATGGCACTCGGTGTACCGGCTTCAGCCGGCCGTAGCAAAGCCCGCCGGTCCCGCAAACGGCCCCGAATGACTTGCTCACATCGAAAGCAAAGCCCTGAAAGCTAGCACAGAGCCCAACGCTAATCACGGCTTGGTAGCCGCTCAGTCATTGCTCACCTGGCACAAGGCCAGGTGTGGCGTTGGTGTACCGGCTTCAGCCGGCCTCTTCGCAAAATTACAAGACGATGTTAGCTCGCTAAGCCCCCTGTGGACTATCTCATCCGTGATCATCTGAGAAATCAGTGGTTAAAACCGTCTTTAGAAAGTGCAGTCACAACTGCCCCAAACGATAGCCCGTGACGTTTACTGACAGGCCTGGCTACGGCACAAGGAGTGTGCCTGCTACTTTGAATTGCCGACGGCTTAGTAGCCGCTCAGTCATTGCTCACCTGGCACAAGGCCAGGTATGGCGTTGGTGTACCGGCTTCAGCCGGCCTCTTCGCAAAACTACAAGATGATGTTAGCTCGCTAAGCCCCCTGTAGACTATCTCATCCGTGATCATCTGAGAAATCAGTGGTTAAAACCGTCTTTAGAAAGTGCAGTCACAACTGCCCCAAACGATAGCCCGTGACGTTTACTGACAGGCCTGGCTACGGCACA
>CAIXME010000339.1 GCA_903920425.1 uncultured Pirellula sp.
CCGTTCTGTGAACGCGACTTGCACGGACCTAGCGAGTTACTAACCGATAGCAGCGAAGGTGAGTTTGTTGTTCGGATCAAAGATGGAGAACAATGGACTCGCTATACCATGGCCAATCACCCCTTCGATGTCGTTGGCTGGGATGGCATGATCTACCCGTATACTTTCAATGCGGATGACTTCGAGCCGATCACGGGAACCATCCATCAGCCACCTCCCATCCATCAAACGTTTGAAGCGTCCGGATTTGTTGTGTGCACGTTTGCGCCTCGCATGTTGGATACTCATCCGCAAGCGATCAAAGTGCCCTACGCCCATAGCAACGTTGAATCCGATGAAGTTCTTTTTTATGTGCGAGGCAATTTCGGCAGTCGCAGAGGCGTCGAATTGGGGTCCCTGACATTGCATCCCCACGGTATCCCTCACGGTCCCCATCCCGGCACAATCAAAGCGAGTAGCCAAGTGAAGTTTACTGATGAACTCGCGGTTATGGTCGATACGTTTCGACCGTTGCATCTGGCTGCACCATCCATCGCCTTCGACGACCCCAACTACCCCTATTCTTGGATAGATTGACATCATGAAACTTGATATTGCCACAACACCAGTCGTCGATGCTTACCAGATGCTGGTGGGGCTTGTCACGCCAAGGCCGATTGCATGGGTCACCACCCTTTCTGCTACAGGCGTGGTCAACCTCGCCCCATTCAGCTTTTTCAATACCTTTGGAGCTAACCCACCCGTGGTGGTCTTCTCACCCACACTGAAGCGAGATGGTGGCAAAAAAGATACGCTCATCAACATCGAGGCTAATGGCGAATTCGTAGTCAATGCATCTAGCGAAAAGCATGCAGAGCTAATCAACCTGTCGAGCAAAATGATCCCCAGTGACGAAAGTGAACTGGCTCTCACCCATCAAGCAACGATCCCATCCTCCAGCGTTCAAGTTCCTCGATTGGCCGACGTCGCGTTTTCGTTGGAATGCAAAGTGATCCAAATTGTGCCGGTGGGCAATGGGCCGATCTCTGCGAATCTGGTGATCGGTCAAGTGGTAACGATGCATGTCGACGATGATGTTCTCGATGCCAAGGGGCAACCAGACCCACGCAAAATCAAAGCGATCGCTCGGCTTGGCAGCGATTATTGGTGCCGCACTCAGGATTTATTCGAACTGGGACGTCCCTAATCCTTTTACCCCGTTCCGGTCTATCGATACCACGCTTGCGCACCTAGCTCGGACTGGATCTGAAAACGATCGGCAGAGATAGCTGGTGAGCAAATGGCTTCGCTTACGACAATCGGAGCACGTGTCTGGGTATACCTGCGAATCGAGTCACGTTGAGCAAACTTCAGTATCCCATCGCTGAACACGTTGTTCGAAACCAAATAGAACGCGATCACCTCGGCTGGGGCGGAGTTGGGCATCTGGTTGGGCTTGAATCCCGCGACTGCTTGCAGCGTTTTCCCCAGCATGTCGTTGCGTTGTGCTAAGCCTATCTCTACGGTTAATGCACGATACGACAGTGGTAATCGGTTGGGCAACAACGTTTTGTTTGCCATGTTGTCGCCCACCGAAGCGGGAACGCCCGGGTAGCCGATGTACATGTACCTGGAGAAATTGGTCACGAACATGCGATTGTCGATCGAGCCGATGTTCTTTAGGCCCGACGCTAGTCCAAGATTTGTAGTGGAATAAAAATCGTTTACCGAGTGGAGTCCGAGCATCGTCAAGTTTGCGATGGCTGACTTCGTGAATTGCGCTCGTGGCATCGGAAATGTTATGCCCACCTGTGCCATCAAATTGGCTCCCAGTGTTGTGCACGTAGCGCAACGCCGTCCTTCGGGTAACATGCCACCAGGAAGCGGGTCACGAGCCTGCCAATCATAGCTGATCTCAGGCATGTCCTGATAAGCTTTCGAAAGCGAACTGCTGATGTCACCATATTCTTGGGTGAGACGCATCGACTTTGACAAGTAAACAAAGTTCGGAGACAACCA
>CAIXME010000340.1 GCA_903920425.1 uncultured Pirellula sp.
CTGTCGGTCAATCGTTTCAGCATCGCGGCGTGCAGAGTCATCAAAAATGCGAGTAAAGCAATTGAGCTGACCATTGTGCCGATGCACGGCAGCTAACGCAGAATCGACGACCTCGCGCGCTTTGATCTCGCCGCGTCGCAACCGTTGTGCGATTTCGATTGCAGTGTTGTTCTCGAAGATGTCCATCAACTGCCCGCCTCAGACTTCGAACCGCTGCCGTTTGTGTCGCCTCGTTCCAAGCGAACTTCATCCGGCGGGACTTTTGCTGCGGATTCCGCTTCGTCGGTTAAGTACGCTTCCAAGATTCTTGCATGCATTGCGTGCATGGAGAGGTTGAGAAGTATGCCTGGAGTGCATTCCTGCGGAACGTCGATGGCCAGCACATGCCCAGGCTCGAAATGGAATGGAGTTTTTGGTTGTTCGCTAATGTTCGTATCCTTGTCCAAGAGATCCAAAGCATTATCGCACGCAACTCCCATCTTGAGAACGGGCAAACCCGGTGGAAGGAGGGGCGGAGCATGGTAGCCGCTCAGTCATAGCTCACCTGGCACGGGGCCAGGTGTGGCTTTTTCAGGGGCTGTAGTCTCTGCTCTTGGCTCACCATCGGGCTTGCCCCGATGGATGCGTGACTGAGCGGCTACCAAGCCTCAAGCCCAAGTCTTCCCTCTTCCATCAGCCCCTGAGCGAATTAAGATCGGCTGTTAACCTCAAGCCTCAAGTCTCACGTCTCTAGCCTCCCATCACTCCATCGGTTCCACTTGGAACTCATCGACCCACATGGTCCCTTGTCCGAAAAGAAACGCTCCCACGTTGATGTACTGCGCGTTCTCCGATACGGGGCCGACGATGACTATCTTCTGCCACTCGTTGCTTACGATCGGACGATCTTCCATGTTGTCGAAAAAGCCAAGCGTTGTATCTTCGTTGTCCACTCGAAGCCACATGTGCCCTTGGCCTTGTTCGGGATTCACTCCCATGCGTATCGTTGCCGATAGCTGGATCTTCAAGCCACGATAAGGCGTTGCGTCGATCGTCTGCATGATATTGCCAAAGTGCAACTTGCCTTCTTTGGGCGATTCGATCTTCAAACATTGGAATCCCGAAACGCTTTCTGTTGCGTCAAGCTTGACTTCGTACCCAGCCTTGCGGCATTCAGCCGGAAAGAACCAGCTCGGGATGGGTTGCAGCTCCGGGCGCACGTGGCGATTGAACGCTTCTTCGAAACTGCCGTTCTGAATCTGAGAGAACAACTGAACGGTATTGCTCGGGTTGGTAAGCGATATCATGGTCGATGGCATCTTGGGTGTATTGAATGCCAAACTGGATTGGCCTGTACCCGTCGTCGATGAGCCACCGGGTAAGCCCGGTACGTTTTTAGCCAATCGAGAATTGTCGGGGCGATTCAACATCATGATCGCGACCAAGCTCGCTGCGAGAGCCAGCGTACCTGCGGCACCGAGCGATTTACCAAACCAACCATGAAGCAATCCAGAACTGCGGGCCAAGCTTTCGTCGCTCGAGTTCCATCGCGGCGATAGCACCGCATCACGACCCATTGCGTTGCCTGACGCGGTTTCAACTTCCTCGGCTATGTTGCTTTCCAAGCCACGGTTTTCTTCAAAACCACGGATGATTTCGCGCAACGACTTTTCTGCAGCTGGCGGCACATCCACTTGCAATTGCTTTTGCCAGTCCTGCCATTGAGGATCGTTTTCGAATTCTTGCTGCGATCGCGTCATTTCGCTTCTCCCGAATACGGATCCAGTTTCAAATCGCGAAGCCGA
>CAIXME010000341.1 GCA_903920425.1 uncultured Pirellula sp.
CAAGTCGTATTCTCATCGATCTACCCGATGAGCACCGATGAGTATCCTGAATTAACCAAGGCGCTCGAAAAGCTCGCCATCAATGATGCGGCTTTGACGTTCGAAAAAGACAGCTCAGCCGCGTTGGGCTTTGGATTCCGCTGCGGCTTCCTGGGACTATTGCACCTCGATGTGATTCAAGAACGATTGCAGCGGGAATTTGATCTAGGACTCGTTATCTCCGCGCCGTCGGTAAAGTACAAACTTGGTCTGCGAGATGGAACTGAGCTCGACGTCGATAACCCGAGCTATTGGCCAGACCCGATGTCGATCGAATCGACAACGGAACCTTACATCAAAGCTTCTATCCTGATACCGGAGGAATACGTTGGGTCAGTGATGGAGCTTTGCCGGGAGCATCGATCGGAAAGCCAGACGATGAGCTACCTTTCCGCGGGTCGCGTCGAAGTAACGAGCGAGATGCCACTCGGCGAAGTGCTCTTTGATTTCTACGGCAAGCTGAAAATGATCACCCGTGGTTACGGTTCCTTTGATTACGTCCCTATTGAATACCGCAAGACCGATGTCGTCAAAGTAGACATCCTGGTAAACAAAGAACCCGTAGACGCTCTTTCGTATTTGGTACACCGTGATAAGTCACGAGCCCGAGCTCTGCACTATTGCGAACAATTGGCCGAAGCCATCCCCCGCCATCAATTCAAGATTCCGATTCAAGGTGCAATCGGCGGAGAGATCATTGCACGTGCAACCATTCAGCCGTTCCGTAAAGACGTTACCGCCAAACTTTACGGTGGTGACGTGACCCGAAAGAACAAACTGCTTGAGAAGCAGAAAAAGGGTAAGGCCAAGATGAAGCAATTTGGCAGCGTCAACATTCCTCAAAAAGCCTTCATCTCCGTCCTCCGATCCGACAACGACTAAGACACTCGCGATATCAACAACGATAGAAAGTAGCGCCATGCCATTCAACAAGTTCGCTGCGATGCTCGTATTCGCATTTGCGATCATGCATTTCAACTTTCACAATGCATGGGCAGCCGATCCTCTACCGTCATGGAATGAATCTGCCAGCAAGAAAGCGATCATCGCATTCGTAGAGCGAGTCACCGAACAAGGTGCAGCAGATTTTGTTCCGCCCTCAGAACGCATCGCTGTGTTCGATAACGATGGGACATTGTGGCCGGAAAATCCAGTCCCGTTTCAAGCTGCCTTTGCATTCGACCAGATCCGCAAAAAAGCCTCGGCCGACTCCAACTTGGCAGCGGATCCCATGGTGCAAGCGGCCCTATCGGGCGATGTCAAAAAATTGCTGGATGGCCCTCATCACGATGGCTTGATGCACGTTCTGGCTTTGACCCATTCTGGCATGACGAATTCCGAATTTCAGCAATCGGTAGAGCAATGGCTGGCGAACACCAGGCATCCCAAACTAGATCGTCGCTACGATGACCTAACGTACTTGCCCATGCAGGAATTGCTCGAGTACCTTCGAGCTAATGGATTCAAGACGTATATCGTCTCTGGAGGCGGTGCAGACTTTATGCGAGTTTGGTCCGAACGAGTCTACGGTATTCCACCTGAGCAAGTGATCGGTTCCCATGCGAAAACCAAATTCGAAATGAGAGATTCAGGCCCAGTGTTGATCAAGACCATGGACCACCTGTTTGTTGACGACAAAGATGGAAAGCCTGTCGGCATCCATCAATTCATAGGTCGACGTCCAATCGCTTGCTTCGGCAATAGCGATGGGGACAAAGCGATGCTGGAATACACGACGATCAACAACCCGCGTCCAAGCATGGGATTGATAGTGCATCATACCGATGCAGCTCGCGAATACGCCTACGACAGCGCACCCAAAAGCTCTGGCAAGCTGATCGAGGCACTAAACGACGCACCCAAGCGAGGTTGGCTGGTCGTTGATATGGAGAAGGACTGGAATAAGGTTTGGAAGTAAAAGCAGGGTGTTTTGTGCCCATTGCCACGACACGGCTGCGGGCTACCTGAACGATTGTGTTCGAGCAGCGAGCAGGCTGCAAACGTACCATATCGCACCGCTGCAATCCGAATATCCCTCACAATGTGACTAGTCGTGTGGGAGTTTGGACGCGGATCTGATTGCCCGCGATAGGGGCTCCGGTTTTGTGATCTAGCGTTTCGCAAGATTATCTACCAAGACCGAGTCCGTTTGCCCAATCGGTCGACACCAAGAACACCACGAAGATGCTTGCAACTCGCTTTTCAAACTCATTCTGTGTCGAATTGCCGCAACAAAACCGCTCTGCCGTGCTCGTTCGCATCTATCCCATGCAGGGCATCGGGCAACCGATCGAGCTCGATGGCGATTGCGTTTATATTGGGCGAGACGACAAAAACACCATCCATATCGAAGACGATTCAGTCTCTCGCCGGCACGCAAAAATTGAGTGGACTGGCCAGCAGCATGTGCTCGTGGACGCAGGCAGCACCAACGGATCCTTTGTCAATGAACAACGCACCACCTCGCAACCGCTTCAAGCGGGCGATCGGATTCGATTTGGCAATCAGATTTTCAAGTATCTGACATCGCAGGGTATCGAATCGCAGTACCACGAAGTGGTATTCAAGATGATGACCACCGATGGCATGACGCAGTTGTACAACAAGCGTTACTTTGCAGAATGCGTGGAGAGGGAGCAGCAGCAGTCGCTTCGCTCGCATACACCGTGGTGTGTGATGCTGATGGACTTGGACAAGTTCAAGTCGGTCAACGACACGTACGGGCACATGGCCGGTGATGCTGTTTTGGTAGAATTCGCTAACCGAGCCAAATCGGTTTTGCGAAGCGGGCAAGTGTTAGCTCGTTACGGCGGGGAAGAATTTGCCATGTTATGCTCTCAAGCCACTATCGAGGATGCCCGTACGGTTGCCGAGAGAATTCGCGAGGTGGTCGCGGCAACACCGGTCGTGTTTGAATCCCAATTGATTCGCATGACGGTCAGTATCGGAATAGCATCCTTCGACCATAATCATCCTGTCACCATCCCACAATTGTTAGCACAAGCAGACGAGATGCTTTACCACGCAAAGCAATCAGGCCGCAACCAAGTGCAATTCGCCCGCGATTGCTGACTCATTTCGATGTAATCGAAGAAGCGACCAAGGACTACGAGCATGGACTTGGTTGCCAGCAAGTCACGTATCCATCGGGCTTCATGGTCGCCTTTCGCTCCGCGAAAGTGTGCCAATACCGCGCTACTTTCGCGGAGCGAAAGGCGACCATCCTAGCTCATCTACTAAACGGCTTGATTTGAACAAAGGGA
>CAIXME010000342.1 GCA_903920425.1 uncultured Pirellula sp.
GTCGTTCCCAAGAACAATACATTTGGTAACTTGGGAGCAGAGTGCATTGCTCACACAGAGGCACCAGGACACAGAGATTTTCGGATTCCTATTCCCGTTCGTCTCTGTGCCTTTGCTGCTCAATCGAAACATCGGCGCCAGAATTTCATGCGGCCTTTCGCACGAAGAAACAGATACTTGGTAATGGTTTTCTTTTCGACGAACCTACTTGCGATTCATGGCTCGCGTTACGGCGAGCGTCATTCTAACTGGGGTCCTGCTTAGACCATATCGTGATGGTTTGCAATCAAGCTTTCACCACCTCGCGAAACGTAGATATCATGCAATTGAGCCAAGATATCGGCGCAAATCATATGCAACCAAGGGATGGTAAACAGTAATCCGATACCGCACATGATCGTACCGATCACGTTGAGAGCCATCGACGTCAGGATAGTGAGGATACCGGCGTAGAGAATCGTAGGCCACATCTTTCCCAAAATCCCAAACAGGAGAGACAAGTTTGCTCCTTTGAGGAAATCGTTGCCCAAGGTAGCGACCACCATGGAAATGAGAGCAATCAAACTCAATACAAAGATCCCCATCAAAGCGAACAACGAAAAGCCGATTCCAGCTCCGAGCAATGTGGCACTAGGCTGCGGCCCGTTCGACGAAGCCTCAACAAGGCCTAGCACGATCAATATGGGCACGAGGGAAATCAGGAAGATTGGGATGCTCCAAATCAAGTGCCAGAGAAAGCCCCATAGACCACGCAGGAGATACTCTCCAATGCGATCGACACTAAAGTCAGCCCAATTCTCGCTTTTGCCGCCGCTCCGCGAGTCCACGACTTCTGCCAGGTATCCAAAGAGGACGATACTACCGACGACAAACATGGACAGAAAAGTACAAACGAGTACGCACAATCCGTTCATGACCCAGTTTGGGCTTTTGAATGGAGCTTGGATAGCACGAAATAGATCAAACTCTTGAACGGGCTGGAAATACCCTGGCTCATATTTCGACGGGCGATAGACGGGATCTGGATACTCGTATGGATTGACGGTGGACATTCATGCGCTCCTGCGGTTCGGTGGTAACGACTCTTATTCGATATCCAGGTAAAACTATTGGAAGTGACTTGCAACTACCTCAAGTTAGATCGATTCCGAGCACTCATCGAGTAGATGAAGGATGGATTTCCAAGGTTTGCCGGTGCCGCTGCTTAGCGAAATAGCGCAGGATCGTGCATTGGTGTAGCCAATATCGCATTGTTGTTTATCCATTCGGTCTACAACATCCTTGGTCGCGCTTTTGGCCAGCAGCGGAATCTCGAATCCGCGATCCCCTCCCATACCACAGCATTTTCCTTCATGCGGCGAGATCACTTGCTCTGCGCATGCGCTGGCTACCGCCATGAGAGGAACGTCCCAACCGTGGCGATGATTCGAGCAAACGGAATGAACGGCAATGTTCTCCGCTCTCTTCTTTATTTGCAACTTGGGGAGCATGAGAGCAGCAAACTCGACCGAGTCCAAAATAGGTAGCGACTGCAGGCGATGCTTGCGCACAGAGTCCAAGTAAGGCATCCCTACCTTGAGGAACGACGTGCACGACCCGAGATCGAGAATGACTGGGCGTTTGCCGTGGTTGCTCCATTCCCAAATGGCATCCAGCAGTTCCGTTTGCTTTTCCAGCGCTTGATCGAGGTAGCCTTTGGACGAAAACGCTTGACCGCAGCACTTGCCTACGGAATCTTTTGGAATGTGCACGGCAACGTTTGCTTTATCGGCAACACGGGCAAGCACGCCGGCAGTACCACCCATCATTCTGGACATGCATGTGGGCAAGTAAACGAACTCCGCGGATTGCAAATCACACAGCAGACTTCGGTCCACGGATTCGTTGTCGACAGAGAGAGCTGCGTGCCACTGTGGGAATCCGTGCGATACTTTTGCAATTGCGGCCGTGACGGATCGCATGTTCGAATCGCCGATGACAGAGCTAGCCGCACGCCCAGCTGCCAAGCTCCAGCGAACGAGGCGCTCCGCTGCCCCAAAGTTCTTGCTAAGTCTCGAAGCCACCCACGAATCCACGTTGCCCGTCGATTCGTGACGCAATTGCTTTACCAGGTCACCTGTGTTGATAGCCACGGGACAATCCAGCGCGCAGAGGCCATCGGTGGCACAGGACGCTTTCCCTGCAAACTCGTAGTCCCGATCGAGTTGTTTCGCGAGTTCTGTTTTACCAACGGCAATCATGCGTTGGCGAGCGCGTCGAAGCACAATTCGTTGTCGCGGCGAAAGAGTAAAATCGCGGCTTGGGCATCGAGGTTCGCACGCACCACATTCCACGCACTTGTCGACAACACTCTCTACGACAGGCAAATCTTTTAGATTTTCCAAGTGGAGTTTTGGCTTAGAGGTGAGGATCACGTCGGGGTTTAAAAGACCGTGAGGGTCGACAGCCCGCTTCAAACGCCGCATGATGTCGGTCGCTTCTGGTCCCCATTCGGTTTCCACAAAGGGTGCCATATTGCGACCAGTGCCGTGTTCTGCTTTGAGCGCACCATCGAAACGATGGACGACCATATCGACCATGTCGTCGATAAAACGAGCGTATTTTTCGGTATCTTTCGCGCTGGCCATGGTCTGGGAGATCACGAAGTGCAAGTTGCCATCTCTCGCGTGGCCAAAGATGATTCCGTTGGAATACTCGTGCCTCGTGAACATCGCTTGCAGATCAACAATTGCAGCGCCGAGACGTTCCAAGGGGAACGTCACATCCTCAAGAATCGCAGCTTCACCTTTTCCGCGAACGGCAGCGACAGCAGGGTACATCCCTTTTCGAAGTTTCCATAAATTCGCTTGCTGCTTTTTATTCTGAGTGAAGTCGATGGAGCCGATGGACCGAGCCTTTGGCTGGCACTCACGACGGAACTTTTCCAATTTGTGTTGCAGCGATTCTTGATCCGCCGCTTGGAACTCAAACAGCAAGCCCATGAGCTGCGCATGCTCGTTAAGGCGTTGAGGCAATTCGACCGGAGCCCCGTCCAAGTTGCGAATGGATTCCATCGAAGCACGGTCCATAAACTCCACGGCGTCGCATTCGATATCAATCAATTGCGGAATGATTTCGCATGCAGAATGCGCATCCGGAAAAAAAGCCAGCGAAGTAGCCTTTTCGGGTAACTCCGGTAGTGTCTTCATGACCGCTTCGGAGATAAACGCTAATGTTCCTTCACCGCCGATCAGCAAATGCGCTAGGATATCTAGAGGACGTTCGTAGTCCACGAAAGCGTTTAGAGAGTAACCAACTGTGTTCTTCTGTTTATATTTGCGACGGATCTTTTCTAGAAGTTTCGGTGAGTTCAGTATTTCAGATCGCAATAGCGTGAGTTCTTTGGCGATCGTTGGCTGTTCGGCTTCGAACCGAGAAGCTTCGTGTTGTAGCGAAGTATCCCAGACCGATCCATCGGGAAGAATGAAGCGAACCGATTCGATCGTGTGGTATGCATTGTTGACGACGCCGCAGCACATGCCGCTCGAATTGTTCGAGAGTATTCCGCCCATCATGGCAGAATTGATCGAGCTGGGGTCTGGACCAATTTTTCGCCCCATCGGCCTTAAGGTCGCGTTGACGATTCCACCGATCGCTCCACCTTGAACGCGAACGCGTGCACCCTGTTCGAGTGGTTCTATTTTTCGCCAATGCCGGCCGATATCGACGAGCCATCCGTCGGTAACCGATTGCCCGGACAGGCTCGTTCCCCCCGCGCGAAATGTCACCGGGATATTATTCTGATGCGAAGCACGGAAGATCGCCTGAATCTCCCCTTCTGACTTGGGTTGCATGATCGCTTGCGGGATCAGCAAATAAGGGCCGGCATCGTTAGCGAACGCGTAGCGTTGCCAAAGCTCGGTCAGGATTCCCTCGCAAGGAGGCGAGGCTAACAAAGAATGAGTCGTTAAAGTCTGCGTTGTTAAAGTCTGCACCACGGGAATCAAATCAACAGGTTAGGGGAGGGACCACAAGGCAGGTTGCAATGGGATGCAAAGGATATCGTGAACGTACCTGGGAATCTGGCAAGGCAAAATCGGGCGTGGTTGAAAGCTTATCGGTGGGAATCGCGAATGGTCGAGGCCATTCGAAGCGGGGCTATTCCGGCTCCGCGGGTGGGCTTTTGAATTTGACCAGTGTCACATGGTTTCCAAGCTCATTGTAGTGAACCTCCGACATCAGTTCACGCATGAGCATGACACCTCGACCGCGAGGCTGGTCCACTCTCTCATCTTCGGTGGGGTCAGCGACGTTTTGGTGGTCAAAGCCGGCGCCTTGGTCTTTGATCGACATGGTGACTTTGTCTGTCCCGACATGAAAAACAATGTGAACGGATTTGTTCGCGTCTCTTTTGTTTCCATGTTCAATGGCGTTGACCACGGCTTCTTCGATAGCCATATGAATTCGGAATAGATCAGAACCCTCCCAAGCGGCTGAGCCGAGTGCATTCATCAGTTCCTCGATGGCTGCGTGCCCGATATCCAAATCGCTTGGGATCAGTTTGTCATACGACCAGTGATCTTGAACCGAAGTCATTTTTGCCCTACTCATTAATTGCTTGGGAGTGAACAATCCAGTGCGGACGAGCGGAGTGGTTGGCTTGCGGCCAAGCGATCAGCCATCTCAGATCGCCCTGCTAGAGCTTGAACGCTTCGATTGCATCCGCTTCGGATTTGCGAAGATCAAAAACGCGATCAAGACGGGTGATGGTAAAGACTTCTTTGATTTCAGCCCGTAGACCACAGATCTTGAGTCTACCTGCCGCTGCTTTCACTTTGTTATTCAGAGTGATTAGTTTGTTTAGAGCCGCGCTGGACATAAAGTCAACGCCGTCAAAATTGAGAAGGATCATGTTCCGCTTTTCGACGGTAACCAAGGCGTTCAACTCTTCGCCAAGCTGTTCGATGCTGCCTGAATCGACGATCTTTTTGTCGACAAATCGAACCAAACTCACGCCGCCTTCGTCACCCACTGTTATTCGTCTATATGTCGACATGTTTGTTCTCTGAGTTAAACTAGTTCCTGGCTGAAAACCCTCCGATTTGGCTTGAATCAGAACCCGCAAGCCAATGGAATATGTATTAGATTAAACCACGTCGCACAAAGGGGCAATGAACCCTAGAGGCTTGCATGCAGACGAAACCTGGAATTCTTTGCGGGCTGACTAGGTAAACAGCGACGCTCGCTGGAGTCCAGCCCATTGCATAACGGAATTCCAGGCAGCAATATCTGGCCACTCAAGGTCGACTTTCATTTCTGAAAAGTGGCGTAAAGAGATCTGAACTTAACCCAATTATCTCAGACCGAACGGCCCCCATTGCCGGGACTAATTCCAGGACAGGCACGGTAGCATCCCGTACAGGGAACGATACTAGGGACCATGTACTAGGACAGGCACTGTAGCATGACCATTGCTAGTGACCAATGCTAGGACAGGCACTGTAACGCCGTGCCACTCTTTCATTCGCGGGCGAAAAACACGATGTGGCCTGCAATGCCTGTCCTTTTATTGCCCACTGAATCGCTAACAGGACATGCACTGTAGCTCATAGCGACAATTTCATTTGCCAGCGAAACACAGAATGAGGCCTGCAATGCCTGTCCCATTGCTGCCTATGCAGTGCGAACAACCGCGATTGCCGCAACCTATTCCAGCGCGACCTATTCAAGGACAGGCACTTGGACGCCGTGCCACGCTTTCATTTGCCAGCGAAAAAGGGATATGACTTGCAATGCCTGTCCTATTACCGCCTTTTAACCTACTGGTTGGTTGCCTGGAGTTGCTGGCGGATTGGTCGGAACCAGTACGGGAGGAATACCGTTCTGCATTTCACTTTTGCTCTCATTGGCCAAAGGCGAGGCGATTTGGAGACCGGCAACCATCGCCAACAAAAACGTGACTCCAAAATACATGGCGTAATGAAGTAACGATTCCCCGATTTCAAGCTCCATGGCTAACAGGGATCCGGCCGTCCCGATACCAAAGATAATTAGCAGATAGATCGCAAATGGAATGGGCTCCACATCGGCGAGCGTCTTGCTGCCCATGTAATAAGCCAGAAACCAATAGAGCCCCCAACTCGCCGCGAAAACCAAGGCGCAGATCCCAACCCGGGTCAGTCTTTCTTGTCCCGAATACTCTGCCAATTCATCATCGTGAAAGAACGTGTATCCAATCCAGGCCAGCGGAAACGCCAAACCGATTACCCCCAAGGCCAACAGCCACGTTGGCGGCCCCGAAGAAAAGCCAACTCTGCCATAAATGGCGAGCCCAAGGGAAAGAACAGCCAGAACCCCACCGATTATCGATTCTTTGGTAGATAGCTTGAACTCCGCTCGCTTTAGCGGCTTCAGTACAGCAACCCCTTTGGAGTCCTTGGGGCCCGCTGATTCGGGGGCATGTATCACCACTTCCTGAGACTTGTCAGGAACAATCAGCTCCTTTTTGCACTTCGGGCAAGGTCCCTTTTTGCCCGCGTACTTGTCGCTAACGGTAAAGCGGGACAAACATCCTGGGCAAGTGACTGGAATTGGCATTATGGACTGCGATGACTGTTTGAATTCGGTGCGGATACAACCCTGGGGGCTATAGTTAAACAACTTGTTTCTCTGCTTGCAAGCACAGCGACAAAGGTAAACTCAAGCGATTGAATCCAACTCCGTGTGCCAAGACTCACAAAAAGCCATCTAGGTTTGCGATTGACCATAGGAAGGCAGCGCTTTCCAGACAGCCTTTGAACGCCGCAGTGAAACCATTTTGTCAGATTGAAAGGCACGCCACATCAAACCAACTGTAGTCCGCACGGACCAGCAAACGAGCTGCTTTTCTAGGGCACATTGGTGGGTGGTGTGCTCCTAAACTAACCACGAAAGAACATCCGCCAAAAAAGAATTCAAAAACAGAGACAAAACTACCGGAGTTGCTAGGCTTGTCAGTACCAACTTGGCTTGTGTCCCGCTGGCCAAGTTGATTTCCTTCTTCTCCATTCTTTGTTTCGGCGATCCGCCGAACACCAGGGGCAGTATTATGCGATTCCAATCGGTTTCAACGCATTCCCGGAACCCACGTTTGACTTCGTGTTTCTACCGATCATCGATTTGGAGCCTCTGCTGTCTGTTGACAATCGGATTGTCATTGCAAATGCCCCAATTCGCTTTTGCCGGCCCGCCCACTTTGACCAAGCCTGCAGAACCGATCGCCGCCCACGGACTCATGGAAGAATCCAAAAAGCTACAGGAGCTTGCCGTCGCAGACGATGCCGCATGCATCAA
>CAIXME010000343.1 GCA_903920425.1 uncultured Pirellula sp.
CCGGAAGAAGCCCGATCACGTGCGAAGCTGTTACACGAAATGGTGCGTGGTGCTTTGCAAATTATGCATCGTGATTTCTTCGACGAAGAAAACGCTCATGCCATCCCATCCGCGTCGCTCGAAGACGTCTTTCACGAGATGGGCAAAAGCTATGACGTGCAAATGAAGTGGCTGACTGTGAATACGGACTTAGTCAACGTCGACCATCAAGCAAAATCTGCTTTCGAAAAGGCTGCGGTGAAAGAGCTCGCCGCAGGAAAGCAAATGGCAGAAAAGATCGAGGAACGCAGCTACCAATATGCCGGAGCGATTCGCTTGGGATCGCAATGCCTTAAATGCCACGTACAGCGCCGCACAAGCAATGAAGATAGAACGGCAGGAGTCGTGATCACCATGCCGATTCTTGCTGCACCAAAAGACAATCCAGCGGCAAGACCCTCTGAAACGACAGGCGTTCCCGCCAAATAGCTGCTTGCTTTCGCGTGGCAGTTGATATTTCCCAAGTCAGAATCGACAGCCTAAGCAATGATAAAGCGAATAATATTCACCTCTTTGAAGATCATGGGAGTGGCAACTGTTGTTGGTGGACTGCTTTACTGGAGACTCTGGGCTCCAGTAACAGTGGAGTCCCATGTCGTTGAGCGGGGTGCTCTCGCGTCGGAAGTCATGGGGACGGGCACACTCGAGGCTCGCACGCAAACGATGATCAGCCCTAAGATTGCGGGGCGCATCCTTGAACTGACAGTAGATGAAGGCGACAAGGTCACAGCCGGTCAGAAATTGGTAAGACTCGATGACGCCGAATTACAGCAGCAAGTTGCCATCGCGGCGGCCAACGTCGAAGTCGCTGAGTCCAACATTGATCGCCTCGAATCGGATCAGACTCGCGCGGAGGCGGTAGTGACGCAGGCGACAAGTAGCCATGAGCGGAAGGTGTCGCTCGCTTCGCAAAGTGCTATTAGCCGGGAAGAACTTGATCAGTCGTTGGAAGCCTTGACTGTGGCACAAGCTGGTCTTGGAGCATCCGAATCCGCCATCGTGCAAGGAAAGAAGTCCCTCCTAGCTGCACAAGAGTTGCTTACCTATCACAAGGCGCGTCTTTCGGACACGATCATCATGGCTCCGTTTGACGGGCTAGTGATCAAACGGCGTCGTGAGGTTGGCGACATCGTTGTTCCTGGCACGAATATCCTCACACTTATCTCGATAGATAGCCTTTGGATTAGCGCTTGGGTTGATGAAACCGAAATCGCGAAACTGCGTATCGAGCAGCCGAGTCGGATTGTTTTTCGCTCCGAACCGGAACGCTCCTTTCTCGGCAAGGTTGTACGCATTGGCCAAGAAGCGGACCGCGAAACGAGAGAGGTGATTGTGGATGTCGAATTGCTCGAACGTCCGGAGTACTGGGCGATAGGTCAGCGTGCCGAAGTCTACATTGAAAACGGACGGTCGGCAGATGCACTTACGGTGCCGCTCAAATTTTGCGAACTGGAGGGGAATAAGGCGACCATCTTCATTGAACAATCTGGCGTGGCAAAAGTTCAGACGGTCGACGTGACTCTTCGCGCAAGAGATCGAATCGCTGTTAGTAACGGTGTGAACGCGGGCGATATCCTGCTTCGCTCACCCGACGGAGCCAAGTTGCGAGACGGGCAGAAGGTGAGGCTTCCATGAACTTGGCAATCAAAGACATCAGTTACAACATCGGACGTTTTGTTCTGACTGCCGTCGGAATCGGAATGTTACTGATGGTGGTCATGGGCATGGGAGGGATCTATCGTGGAGTTGTCGAGGATGCCACGTTGCTGATCGACCGGCTCGATGCTGACCTGTGGGTCGTTCAGCGAAGTACGCGAGGGCCTTTTGCTGAGATCTCTCGGGTTCCTGCGAAACTCTCCGATCGTGCTTTAGCAGTTCCGGGAGTTCGCGTTGCTCGTGAGTTCGTTTATCACACGATCCAGAGGCAAGATGGCGATCGAGTTCTGCGGATGGCCGTGCTCGGATTAAGTTGGCCGACCGACAAGGGAGACTGGATTCCATTGGTGGAAGGTCGCCCGCTTGGTCAATCACGGTTTGAGCTCATCGCCGATCAGACGTTGAAGCTTCCCTTGGGAAAGCAAATCGAGATTGGCAACGAAGTCTATCAAGTCGTAGGTATAAGCGGTGGCATGATCAGCTCGGCTGGTGATGGTATTGCATTCTTAAGTTCAGCGGATGCTTTGGCTGTACAACTCGATGTTCCAGGAGAAGCGGTTCGCTTGGAGCGAGCGGCTCGTGAATCGCGTGGACGCTTGTTTGACGTCGGAATTCAACAACCCGCGCTGCTCGAGAATGCAACCCGTCAATCAGGCCAGCTTCCAGCCATCGCTCGTCCATCTATCAGTGCAGTTCTTGTAACTCTTGAACATCCATCCGATGCAAAAGCGGTCGCGGAAGTCATCGGAGGCTGGACGGATGTGACGGTCTATACTGCGGACGAGCAGCGAAACCTATTGCTAAAAGGATCCGTTGAGAAAGTTCGAAGCCAGATCGGACTTTTTCGCATTTTGCTGACCATCATTGCCACGATCATCATGGCGCTCATTCTTTACACACTCACCTTGGACAAGCTGCACTCCATTGCGCTTCTCAAGTTGATCGGCGCGTCGAATAGTGTGTTGCTGGGCCTAATTCTACAGCAGGCGTTGATTCTCGGAGCCAGCGGATTCGCGATCGCGTATGTGGTTGGCCAGCAGATATTCCCCAAATTTCCCCGCCGTGTGATCATCACCAGCGAAGACTTGATCCAACTCGCGGCAATCGTGTTCGTCATTTCCATTGCCTCGAGCGGTCTCGGTGTCTGGAAAGCGATGGTGGTTTCGCCCAATGAGGCCCTCGCATGAGTACGCCACTGCCTGCCGATGATCCTTCGGCAAAGATTGCGATCAAAGCCGAAAGTCTTACTAAGATTTATGGAGCAGGCAACACTGAAGTCGTCGCCATGCGCGATGCGTCGATGACAGTAATGGCTGGCGAAGTCGTTGCCTTGCTCGGTCCCAGCGGCTCTGGCAAGTCGACCTTCCTTACCGCAGTCGGTCTTATCAATCCTCCGACAAGTGGCAAGATCTACATCGCGAATCAACTGATCATGGATGGCCCAAAGGCGTTGACAAACTTGCGTTCGTTTCGACGAAAGCATCTGGGATTTGTCTTTCAGAAATCTAATCTGATCCCGTTCCTAAAAGCGGGAGAGAACGTGCAAATTGCTTGCGAGCTGAATGGCTTATCAAGTAGGCAGGCCAGGATTCGCGCTTTGGAGTTGCTCGACTACTTGGGAATCAAAGACAGATCCCAAAGTTATCCCTCGATGCTGTCAGGCGGACAGCAACAACGGGTGGCTGTGGCCCGCGCTCTAGCAAACCGCCCTTCGGTAATTCTCGCGGACGAGCCCACCGCGGCGCTCGATAGTTTTCGCGGCCGGCAAGTCATGGAGTTGTTTACCAAAGTAGCCCACGAACAGGGCACCTCAGTGATTGTTGTCACTCACGATCACCGTTCACTAGACGTCTTTGACACTCTCTACGAAATGGAAGACGGCAAGCTGACGCAAAAAGCCAAAGAACCTTTGGCGGTGGCTCACTGAAGCTTTCGCCACGAGTTTGCGACTAACTTAGCCTCCGATGGAATACATTGGACGCGACGTATGACCAAAAGATAAGTCATCGGTTCCGTGTCCTCGTTTCTTGGCCGCAACTGCATCAATCATCAGTTTCGCAATCGAGGCATCGTTACCGCCACTACGGAGTAGCGCTCGAACATCGCCGGAATCGTTGCCAAACAAGCAATTGCGTAACTGCCCATCCGCCGTCAACCTGAACCGATTGCAGGTGCCGCAAAATGGTTCGGTAACCGACGCGATGATTCCGATACAGCCTTTGCCATCATCGAATTGATAGTCTCTAGCCGGCGAAGCATCTGGCTGACCCAGCGGTACAAGGGGCCTTACGTGTTCTGCAAACAGCTCCAAAATTCGTTGACCAGCCAATACGCCCGCCGCGTTCCACTTCCCGTCCGCATCGAGCGGCATGAATTCGATAAATCGAATCGGAATATCAGTGGATCGAGCGAACTCGCCAAAAGCCACAATTTGACGTTCTGTGAAGCCTCGCATGGCGATCGCGTTGATCTTCACCCTCACATTCATCGTTCGACAGGCTCCGATTGCACCAAGCACTCGCTGCAGCCCAGGTCGCCGGGTCGCCTCCACAAAGGAGGCTTCGTCCAGTGCATCCAAGCTCACGTTGACGCTCCGTAAACCTGCAGCGTAGAGGGCAGGCAATTGCTCGGATAACAGGATGCCGTTGGTTGTCAAGGAAAGCTTCCTCACGCCTTCGATCTCGTTGATCGCTGACACCAACTTGTGCAACTGAGAACGCATGAGCGGTTCACCGCCGGTCAACCGCACGTCATCCACTCCCAGTTCAACGGCGATTCGTACGACCCTCGCAATCTCCTCGAATGTTAAGATCGCATCACGTTCGCAGTAGTCGGGGGTTTCTGCTGGCATGCAGTAGGTGCAGCGCAGATTGCATCTGTCCGTCACGCTTACGCGAAGACTCGTGTGATTTCTACCAAAACGATCTACTAGCACTAATGGTACGCCGCAAAAAAGAGACTCCGATGAAACCGTCACATTCTATCCGATGACCACGCAGCATCGAATGCCTGCCTCGCATCAAACATCCGAATTGTCGCTCGCTCCTTCGCAATTATTGTTTACGACCAAGTCACTTTTCCTTCCTGAATACGCCGAAAAAGAAAAGCTGGGGTTTACCTGTGGGCGTGGTGTGATGGTACTCGCTGCATTTTAGCGGTTCGAACGATGGCCCCAGCTCTGCTTGCATTGTGGTTGCATCGTATTGGCAAATCGGTAGGCCGCTGCACTTTTCGGGCCCGCCTTTGGCGAACGTTCCTACGACGAAGTGCCCACCGATTGGCACGGATCGCTTCAGCAAATCCACGTAGTGCCTTCTGTCATCTGGATCGGTGATGAAGTGAAACACGGCTCGATCGTGCCAAACGTCGAACTCACCAATTGCGTCGTGCTGCGTGATGTCAGCAACGATCCATTCGACCTGCGAAGCCCGCTCACCAAGCCGAGCCTTGGTCGCCTCGATGGCGGTTTGAGAGATATCGAGTACGGCAACGTGCTCGAATTCCGCATCGAGCAGTCGATCGACAAGGAACGACTGGCCACCGCCGACGTCAAGCACTCGGCCTCGCGATTCTCCAGCAACCTGGAGGATCAAATCGAGTGATTGCTTCGGATCAGGTTCGTACCAACTTACTTCGGTCGAGTTCTTCGTTTGGTACACGTTTTCCCAATGCTGCGTTCGGTCCATCGTGGCTACTCAGCTTGTGCGGCGAAATGAAAACAGTAGGATTGTATTCGGATATGCGAATACAACAACCCGGAGCGAGATCTTGACTGAAATCGACACGAAATCAGCGACCGTGCTGCTGCGCGCCTTTGCGCACCCGACTCGGCTGGCAATTCTTCAAGAGCTTTCAAAAGGTCCAAAGTGCGTGACGGACCTCGAAGATTTGCTGCCCGCACGCCAAGCGAACTTGTCCCAGCATTTGGCTTTATTGAGGCATACGCAGTTGGTGGACTTCGCCCAGGACGCTCAGACCCGTTGTTACTATCTCGCCAAGCCGAAGTTGACGCGAATTCTGCTCGAAGAGCTTGCGTGCAACGAAACTCCCGTGTCGAAGGCAACAGAGCGGATCAAAACCGAAAAGGCCAAGCTTGAAGCCAAACAAGGCGCGATTCCAAAGAAAGCGAAGCCATCAGTCAAGCGAACTGTGCGAGCGCGAGCATGAGCCAGCGAATCTACCTTGATTACAACGCGACTACTCCACTTTCAAAGTTGGTCAAAGCCGAGTTGCTGAGATTGCTTGAGCTCGATCTCGGCAACCCATCTAGCCGACATTGGGCTAGTACGGCCGCCGCAGAGATCGTCGAGCTATCAAGGATTCGCATTGCCTCGCTGATCGGCTGCGATCCAACTGAAATCATCTTCACATCCGGCGGTACCGAAGCCAACAACCACGCAATCAAGGGGTCGTTTTTCGCAAACCAACGAAAACTGAAGCAGCCGCATTTCATCATCAGTTCGATCGAGCACCCAGCGGTCACGGAACCGCTCCGTTTTCTCGAAACCCTGGGGGCTCGCGTCACTCGAGTGCCTGTTGATGAGTACGGCTTGGTTGATCCTGACGATGTTCGACGAGCTATTGAGCATGAGACGGTGCTCATCTCGGTCATGCTGGCGAACAATGAAGTCGGTACAGTTCAGCCTATCGAAGAGATTGCAGCCATCGCCCATGAACACGATATTCTCTTTCACACTGATGCCGCCCAGGCCGTCGGAAAGATTCCAGTGGACGTTGAATCGATGGGCGTTGACATGCTATCGATCGCGGGACACAAGCTTTATGCGCCGCAAGGGATTGGCGCACTCTACGTTCGAGAAGGAATCGAGCTTGCCCCTTTTATGCACGGCGCGGGGCACGAAGGGGGCCGACGCGCGGGAACCGAAAACATCCTCGAGATCGCTGCGCTGGGAGTCGCTTGCCAAGAAGCTGCAGACTGGATTGATGATGCGCGAATCGAAGAGCTGCGAGACCATTTTTGGGAACGACTGCAGAGTGAATTCGGCGAGCGCGTCCATCTGAACGGACACCCAAGTAAACGGCTGCGCAATACGCTGAACGTCAGCTTCGACGGCATCGCTGGCTACGACCTACTTGCTCAATTGCCCTTCTTGGCTGCTTCCACCGGTTCCGCTTGCCACGCCGGCAAACAGCATTTGAGTCCGGTTCTATCCGCCATGGGACTCAGCGCCGATCGATGCACAGGGGCAATTCGGTTCAGTCTTGGTCGCGAAACTCGCGAGAACGACCTAGCCCTTGTCGCGAGTTGCTTGGTTAACGAAATTGGCATTTTGCTGAACGACTAGGTCCGAAAATCGATCTCAATTTGGATTGTGAATGAGAAATCACACATTTTAGAAATCAGTTTTTGTGCCGTTTGCAAAGGGGAGTTGGCTTGTTCGTCTTCGCATTTTTTGCATTCAACGCATTGATCATCACCAACTCCCTTTGGCAGCAATGGCCGTCACAATCAAATATCGCTTTGGTCAAGATCCGACATCCTAACATCATGGAGCGATTACTGGATAAGGCGGCATCCCTGGGTAATAGTGACCTGGATGGCCTTCGGGCAGATTGTCGGGGTAGTGATAACCTGGCGGCAGGTGATAGGGATGATCTGGCGGGAGTCGCGGCCAGATGATGTTGGGTAGTGGTGGCGGCGCTTCAATAACCACTGGCTCGTCCGGTGGAGGAGGCCAAGGCCAATCCTCGGGCCACCATGATGGACGTGGGCCCGGGTCTTCGCTTGACGAACCCTCATCGTCGCCTCCAGAACTCTCCGGTGGAATGTACGGTGGTTGTTCTGCCGGCGGATCGAAGGGTGGAATGAATGGATACGGCAAACGAGGTAGTTTGGGTTTGAACTTATCAATCATTGCAAGTTGCTCCTTTGCAAGGGACTGGGATGACGAAACGCGACGCGCCTACTAGGACACAACGCGCACTGGGGAATCGACTTGGTTTCGAGGAATGAGCGAAGCTCTTCGTCGCTCGCGCTTGGTGGGCAAGCTTCGTAATCACGGAACAAATCCCACTCCGAAACGGATTCGAGGCGGGCTTTTGTCTCTAGCTGTGCCCAGTAAGCAAGCGCAGGACATTTTGCGAGGCAGCCATTCACAAGCTGAGTGCAAGTTCGCTGCATACAGACGCGATATGCTGCGTCTGGATCGGAATTGAATGGCATCGGCTTGGCATCAACGAGGTTGTATTGCCGCATCCAGCCTTTGTGCGATTTGCGAATGTTGATGCGAAGCTTGGGATACTGCTTACGCCAAGTCCACACGATCGCTTTCACTTCGCGGAACTGTTGGATGTAGTCCTGATGTGTTCCATGCTGGCTAATTTCAAGTTGGCATGCCGTATCAACGAGAACCTGCGGCAACTCTGGGAAGCGGTGCAGGAAGAATCCATTGGTAACGAGCATCAGTTCACTGTCGTACCAGTGTTGTCTTGCAAGTTGAATGTGCTGAAGGATCGCAGGATTGAGCAGCGGTTCACCGCCGAGTAACGCGAATCGCGTTGGCTTAAGTCGATGAGACCACAGCGAGAACTCGGACTCCGCGTCAGCCAGCGTTGGCAACCTGCCTACTAAGTGAAAATTGCTGTAATGGCTACACTGCTGGCAAGATAAGTTGCAACCATGAGCAACGTGATACTCAAGAGCGGGCAAGCTGAAGCGTTCCATTATCGCCCTCCTTAATACGAAGTTTGAAACGTCGCGCATTCACGCCAAGACGGATTAGAAATCTTGTTAGCACCAAGTGGGATGAAAACGTCTCATCCAAGCTCGTCAGTCTCTCGTCATAAGCCGTCAGCTCATCGGACCACGTTCCTGAAACGAGCAGCTTCGGATAAACAGCCAGAAGGTTCGCCGCGAGATCGGGTCGAAAGATTGAGCCAATGTCGTAGCTCGTTGGTGGTTCATCGTTCCACTCGTTTATCAGTTCGATCGATTGACGGTTTTCAGGAAATGGCAACTCGGGTGGATTGCTTCGCTGCCAGCGACATCGATCTAAATGCGGTTTGCTGGGACCAATGAAGTGGTAGACGAAAGATTGCATCACTGGGTTCGTTAAGGTCGGTACTCGATCCCCAATGCGTTGAAGTTCGCTTCGGGGTAAACCTGCTCGACATAGGCCGCTTCAGGAACTTGCAGGACGCGATCGCCAACCACCTCTTCGCCATGTTTGACCCAGAGATAAGCCACTCCTGGCCTTTTTGAAGCATGTCGGTCATGACTCTTCCTTTTTTATTGGGAATAGTCGCAACAAAAGGCCTGTGATTGAGCCAATCGCGGCAGTTCCAACCCGAGCCGGATCGGCTGCTGATCGTAGATAGAACCCAGTAATCGTTCCAACTACAAATGACAGTGTTAACGACACGAGAAAAAACAGGAGCCAGCCGATCATTGTTGTTCCCCACTAAGCAGCTTCGAGGCCTTCGTCCGCACATCATCGAGCCACACGGCGTCGGCGCGGCGCTGATATTCGGAAGCTACGGCGGTTGCCTCTTCGTCAAGCTGTTGCTGACGAAGTGTTGTCTGGCGTGCTGGCTGAGTTGGCTCAGGGGTAAGGAATGCGACTGGCGACGCTTGCCGAAGTTGCTCTAGTTCGCGTTTCTTGACAGGAAGCAGAGCAACCGCCAGCAGGACGACGACGGCAATGATTGCAATGGTTAACAACATGGTGTTTGGAACCTCACTAGGAAGATGGGTTGGGTTAAGGCAACGCTTAGCTAATGCCGCGTTTTATGAGAATGAAGACCAGCAACACGGCTGCAATTCCAATGAGGGCAACCGTTGCGACTTCGCCAGCCGAGAGCCACATCAAGGCGTTACGAGTCTCAGTGGCTCCATCGAACAAATCGCGAACTCGATCAAGCGGGCGACGGTTTTCCGGTTGTGGCGTTGGGCAGTAGCCATCGGGGCAATCCTCGGCTGATAGATACAGGGTTGGCGTGATTGCATCGTCCCAAGAGTAACCCTTGGTCTTCACCGCACCGGTCTTTTGTGCCTGCTTGGCTTGCTTGTAGAGCGTGTATCCATGCTTGAGATCG
>CAIXME010000344.1 GCA_903920425.1 uncultured Pirellula sp.
TCACCTTGGCGTGGGGCATGATACAAGGATTGCCCCTGCCGGCTTGTTTGGTGCTCGCGTTCGCATTTGCCCTTTCGTACATCCCTCGGATTATGGCAACGTATCGATTTGCTCAGTCACCCATCGGAGCCATTTTGCATCCGATTGGGGTTTTGGTTTTTGTCGTGTTGCAGTGGGTCGCACTGGTACGCAAACAACTCGGCTTAACGACGTTGTGGCGTGGTAGGAACTAGGCTAACCAGTGGCTCAAGTTGGCCGCTGGTTGCCCACATCTCCACACCCGAAATCGTCGCTATCTTTTGGGCGGTTCGCTTTCTCGAACGATCGTCCCATGCACTGGGTGTTGAACCAGGATCGAGAATCGTTGGGTCGAGTCCAGATCGTTGGTGCTGAGTCCCACATAGTCAAATTGTCCTCGCAAATCGGTGTAGCCGTCTTTGTAAAACTTGGCTTCACCCGATTGGTTGCGAGCATAGACTTTGACATAGGCCCCTTCTAGTGGTTGTAGTCCTTGCTTGGTCAATACACGAACTCGTCCCATGCTAGGCGATGTGTCGACCAGCAGTGAATTGGAGTACAGAACCAGCGTACGCGTCATTCCGCCAGCCGTTGCTTCGATAACCAAGTTCTTGTTTTTGAGTGTTTCAGGGATCACCAGAGCTTGGTCTTTGTTCTGCTCCGCTTTGGTCAGTATCCGACTCTCGGAAACATTCGGTTCGATGGAATTTAATCGTCCTCCGTCTTGCTGAGCGAATGGATTGCGACTGAAAAGCAACTCGACATCCATAAGGTAATAGTTGATTTCTATCGTTTCCAGGTTTCGGGATCGCAACACAATTTTGTCAGCATCTTGGATGAGTTCCAGGACCGGCAGCACTGCCGCTTGAGCTTGGTTTTGTTGTTCGCGTCCTCCGCTTAGCAGTCGATTGGCCGTGTCCGATTTCCATTGGTCTGCTTGGGCCACCTCTGTCGTTTCGCCAGCCTGTGCTGCTTTGCGCTCTGAGATCTGCGCCCTTACTTGTGCAAACCAATCTTGCCAGCGAGGTACCGGATAGGTGGCGTACTTTTCCGATCTCGTATTTGCCTCTTCAAATTTACCTTGAATCATATCCAGGTACGTTGCAAAGTAGTCATACTGCAACTGACTTTCCAAGTCAGTCAAAGTTATCTTCTCGAAGTGAGCGATTGCCTCTTCTATGCGATTCTGGAGAATCAAATAGTACACCAGTGCAAGGCGTTGTTCGCTGTCAAGAGACTTTTGGTGAGATAATTGCCGCATTAGCGATTCGTATTGAATTGCCAGGCCATCGTTGAGGATGACGCGTTTGGTACCCAACTGGTGCGCGCGGGCAACGATGATAGGGCGGAAATCTAGGTGCTCAAACGCCAATCTCTCAATGGGTTCGACACGGATGAGTTCCGAATCAAAGACCATGCCGACCTGAGCGATCAACGGGGCGAGGTTCTCGAGGTACTCTCGAATGCGAATCGGATCATTGTGTTTGATCGAATAAGCCCATAGCGTTGCGTTGTAAACGCCGGAGTTCGTTAGGCTCTGCAAGCATGATTCGTAGAATGCGCGATTCGACATTCGCCAAGCGATGGCATCGAGGTCTGTTTTGAACAGATTCGACTTCGTTAAATAGTCGAGCACTTGAGCATCGCTGCCCCAAGTCGCCACGTAGGACCAAGAGCTTTCATCGATGGAATCCGGCGCAGCGAGCACATTGAGTTTGCCCGCTGGTGTTGCGATTGCCAGTTTTCCATCGATAGTGATCTGAGCTCCGTAGTAGTTGAACTCTCCCGCTGCGGGGAAGTAGTACTTGGTAATGATTTCGTTCGTCGCAAAGGGGGCAATGTCCAGTTTCTGCCCGGCGACTACCTTGGCGTTTTCGAGGGCGATAGCGCCTTGCGGGATTTGCTGCAAGACGCTGACGCGAACGGCCGCTGCGCTGGGATTGGTCAAGACAAGCCGTTGGCGATAAACGGTTCCTTGCACCAAAGACTGACCATCTAAAGCCTTGGCCGATTCTACCGGGTCGGCTGCAACGAAGAGACTTCGGCTGGCCAAAATGGTTGCCGGTACTGTGCTCGCTTCTACCGGTTGCAAGCCCTGAACAAATGCGATGGCAGCATTGGTATTGGTGACGATGACTCGTCCTTTTTCAATGCTCACGTTCTCTGTCTCGGATTTCAGAGGCAAGCCAAGAACTGCGAGCGCCAGCAATGCTTCATGAACGTTTCTAGCTGCCATGTCGACATGGCTGGATAAAAACGGAGTGTCGTCTGCATGATTCAGATAATCTCTCCAAAACTTATTTGCTTCTACAAGTGCCGCTGATTGGCTGGCTAGGGGCAGATGGTAGTAATTGCTCTCGGCCCATTTGCGGGTGCTTTCAACCGCAGAATACAGTTTTCGTCCAAGTCCTCTGCCGCGGGTCGTCATGCGTTGACCAAGGTAAAGCTCTTGAACCTCTTCGGCCAGTCTGTTTTCTGGTCCGTTGGAGCCCGGTTTTCCTTCGCCGTTTTCTGCTTTCCATGCCTTCTTGTCTTCACCATCGACGTCCGCAAAAAAAGCATCGGCTGAACCTAAAGACCCCCTACCATTTTCGGAAAGTTTTTGGGGAGATGATTCACGTAGCATGAAATTTTCGCTTGCCGCTCCAATCCCACCTGCTGTTCTGTCAAGGGTTTGCAGTCGAACGAGGCTCAAATCATCGACATCCCATCGGCCGTTGAACGCGAGTGCCGTAGCGAATCGGGTCGCGTCGGTTCCCGATGGTACTACGATGCTATCGACGAAGTCTCCCATCGAGCGTTTCGTGCTGCCCATTTGAGACTTCACTGTCTTGGCAAGCAGAATTCGCTCTACCGCATTGAGCTTCGCAAGTTTCCATGGGCTAACGTATTTGTTGAGATCATTCCCCAGCACATAGTCATCCATAAACTGCTTCTGCATCTTGTTCGCCAAATAAGGTTTGATGACGCGATCAAAGAATGGTCGATCATGCATCATCAAGAACAAATTCAATTCATGGCAAGCCAGATTGGCGTAATGGACTTGCTTTTGTTCGTCGCTGGTGGATGCCCATTGCGTCAAGCATTGGAACTTATCAAGATCGGCTTGGTTGGGCATCAAGGATCGATAGAGTTGGAAGACATCCGAAATGTCGTTGTACAGTTTTACTCTGGTAGAGGTGGCGTCACCTAAATCGACTGGGTTAACGCCATGTAGAACGTTAACGACTTGAACCTCGTTGAGTGGCTCCGTGGGAGCAAAGGCTTTGGCCAGTCTACGGTCAACGTACTTTCTTTCGCTGCTGGCAGGCAACCCAAATTGATGGTAAGTCGATCCAGAGGGATGTACCACCAGCACAGTCACGCTGGTCAACCCCTCGAGAGACTTGCGATCGATCGATAGAATGCCTTGTTCGTTGCATTGTCCATTGACCAACATCCATGCGCCGCGTTGTAAAAATTCGTAGTCGGGCAATCCGCTGGAGTGGTCCCGATCGCCCGCACGAGCCAATAAATCTGCTTCGGCGCTGGCGGGTGCTGGGGCAGATTTGGCCGCCATCGGATCACCGGGAGCTGCAAAACGTGATGTGTTCACCGTGACGGAAAGCTCCCACGGGTTGAGTAGTACGCTTGGATGCGAGAGTAATGTGCCCAAGTACTTTTTGGCAAACTGGCGTTGCAAGACATATTGGTATTCTTCATCGAGCTTCATCGAATTGATGTAGAAACTTGGCATTCGCATCCGTTGGGCTGACGCAAGAGAAAGCTGTGGTGCTGGCAACGCTCCACCGAGATTGCCGAGTGGTCGAAATGCGTCGCCGATGACATGGACGCGGGTGAAGCGGTTGTGGTTGCCGACGTGAATGTCGATCTTGTCTTCGCCAACTTGGATCTCTTGGATATGGATCGGTTGCACTCGATTGGACTTAAGGATTTGGTTTTGGCCGACCAAGAAATGGTCTCGTTCGTTGGTCTTCAAAACGTGGATTTGCATCGAGAGACCGTATGCATGATCGGTTAGTCGATACGTACCTGCATCAAGTCCTCGGATTTTGAGTAGGCCGCGTTCCGTAACCACTTCCTCTGATTTGGTGGCGAACACGACTCCGCCTCGCAGTTCGCAAAGGCTATAGCGACCTGCTGAGTTTGTACTTGCTTTGGTCGTGATGGCAATCGGTTCGGTTCCGGCGGTGCTGGAGATCGCCAATTCGATGGAATCCCCGACTGCACAGTGGTAGCTGGCTGGCCATTGCGATGGAGCACCCGAGATCGCAAAGCTCCTTTGTGGGATCCCGTCCGATGTAGCAAAGAATCGTTCTACGTTGCTGAGTTTCCCGA
>CAIXME010000345.1 GCA_903920425.1 uncultured Pirellula sp.
ATAGCGCTCAGCGAGCGGTCAATTTTTTGGTTCAAAGCCAAGACCCCATTGGAGGCGGATGGCGCTACGAGCCTCGGATCGGCTCAGATACCAGTGTTACGGGTTGGTGCATGATGGCATTCAAAAGCGCAGAGCTTGCTGGGCTAGAAGTCCCGCCGTCTTCTTACCGTGGAATTACAAAGTGGCTGGAGGGGTCACAAGCAGGAGAGAATCAAAAATATCTGTATCGCTACAATTGGCAGGCCGCAGATACAGCTGCCACGCGTCACGGGCGAGTACCTACGCCCGTCATGACCAGTGTCGGGTTGCTCATGCGGCTTTACCTAGGTTGGAAACGAGATAATCCGGACATGATTAAGGGGACGGATTGGATATTACAGTCGTTGCCTTCAGAGGGGACTGCCAACAGGCCGCAACGGGACACGTATTACTGGTACTATGCGACTCAAGTCATCTTTCACATGGGTGGAGAAAAATGGAGAGCCTGGTACGGGAGTTTGTATCCGATGCTGATTCGCACACAAACCAAGGATGGTGAGTTTGCTGGTTCCTGGGACCCAAATGGGCGTGTGCCTGACGCTTGGGGAAGGTTTGGTGGGAGACTCTACGTTACGACGCTCAATTTGCTTTCTCTCGAGGTATACTACCGACATCTGCCGATTTACGACGCGACAGCCGATTGAACTTGACATTCTCTGCGTGCGGGGAAAGATAGATCATGCTACGTGACGATTCAGGTCATGTTAAACCTCGCGTGTAGGACGAGATGCGTTCTGCCCACGGTAAATCTCAGCGAATTTTGTGAATCTGCGATGCGACTTTTCTTCGGATACGAAGTCAAGTCGCATCTTTTTTTAGTGATAGGAGAGAATGATGAGCGACTACGTTCCCATGACCCGCGACGGGTATAACCGCATCAAAGCGGAAATCGATCGGATGGAGAACGAAGAAATGCCTCGCATTTCGGAAAAAATTGCCGAAGCCCGCGCCGAGGGGGACCTTAAGGAAAATGCCGAATATCACGCCCAACGCGAAAATCAAGGAATGCTGCAGGCAAAGATCAATGCGCTCAAGGCCAAACTTTGCAATGCACATATCATCGACACGGCAACACTGCCCAAGGGTCAGGTTGTATTTGGTGCGACAGTGCGGGTAAAGGATCCATGGGGTGACGAAGAAGAGTACACCCTGGTTGGTGCCGGTGATGAAAACTACGAGGTTGGCCGGATTTTGTCCAACAGTCCGTTCGGCGAAGCGTTGATGGGAAAAAAGGTTGGAGACAAAGTCGAAATCCAAGCCCCACGCGGGACGCTCAAGTACGAAGTACTTTCGATCGAGTTCAAGTAATACCGTCCCCGCAGAATAAGCATCCATCATGAGCATCGAAAACGCGGATAAATCCAAGGCGAACGCCGATGGCGAACCAGCTCCTCGCGGAGCTGGAGGCGAACAAAAGGACGTGTCCTTGGGCCCGGCGTGCTTGGTAATCGCCATCATTGGCGCCATCTGCTTGAGCCTCGGGGTCATCCTGATGGCAGCGATGATGACCGGAAGCAAAGGAAGGCGAGCAGCCTACTCTGTTCGAGAGCAACTGATCCCTTGGGTTGAACAGTCGTCGTTGAATCCATTGGACCAACAGACGATTGTGGGGCGACTAACTGAGTTGTCCGAAGATATGGAGCGGGAAGAATTGACTTCACGTCAGCTCTCAAGGCTTGCTATACGTCTGTCGGACAGTCCGATTTTGCAATGGGGTGTCGTCGAGCAATTGGTAGCCAAGACCAAAACAAGCGAGAGTTTTGCGGCCGACGAGAAAGCGGACTTTATCGCTACCTGCGATAGGTGGTTGCTGGCTGCTTCGGAGGGTAAGTTGTCGATTCAGGACATGGAATTTGCCTTGCAAAACGTTGCCCAAAAAGAGCCGAAGACCGGGACTCTCTCGGTTAGGGACGACGTAAACGACGAACGATTGCGTGAATGCCAACGAAGAATTGCCACGATCTGCGACAAGCTAAATGTCTCGAAAGAACCGTTCAACAAGAGCGTGTCGCAAGTTTTTCTCAAGGTGATGGACGAAGCCATGGCCGAGAAAGACTAGTCCCGAGGGACTTGGTTCTTTTCCACGGTGCGTCTACCGTCTGTTGAGTTCATTGATCACTGCCAAAACGTCCAAGGGGTCGATTTGGCCGTTCTTGTTCGTGTCTACGAATGGCAGGCTGCGATCCAACGCTGGATCCAATGCGCGGCTACCGCGTAGGTTGATCTCATTGATGATCACTAGGACATCCAACGGGTCAGGGCCACCGCTGTTGTTTACATCCAAGGGGTTGTTGGGATTCGTCCAGTAGGCTGGATCGCTGTCCGTGATGGAAACATCCACGCTTGTAGCGAGTACGCCG
Organism: uncultured Pirellula sp.; assembly: GCA_903920425.1. GTDB lineage: Bacteria > Planctomycetota > Planctomycetia > Pirellulales > Pirellulaceae > JBKCUI01. Next base: position 2,400 of record CAIXME010000345.1, read on the forward strand.
TTGCCGCTGGCTGAGATACGGAGCGTGCGGCTTCCTTGTGGCAGGATGTCGTCAACGACGGAAACGGGAAAACTAACCGAAAGAGCACCCGCTGGAATCTGTACGGTTGCAGGTATGTTCAATTGGCCTGATTCGCTCACGGAAACTTGCAGGGTTAAACCACCTGCGGGGGCTGGGGATCGGATGGAGAGCAGTGCTTGTGTGGTTCTCCGAGCTGGATCTTCTTCGTTGAGTTCGCTTGATTGCAGAACGAGCGATAGAGGTTGGTAGTCCGTCACGGTCAGGTTGATGCTTGCAGCCCCATATCCAGTGGCGGTGCCGGTCAGCACAACGATTTGCGTTCCATCGAAGATCGCATCATCAATGGCGTCGACTCCCACGGTGATACTGGTTGATCCCGCTGGAATGACTGCAGAAGATGGGAGTCTCGCTTCCGTAGTATCGGAACTGGAAAGTTGCACCACTTGGGGCTGCGTCGTGTCCGTGTTGGAACGCGAAACCGTCAGCGTGGCTGCCCCGGTACCTGCGTTTTCGCCGATGGAGGTTCGGTTCAGGACAAAGGTGATTTGTTCTTTATCCAATACATCGATGGGAATGTTGTTGCTAACAATGGTTCCGGAGTTCGCGGACAGCAAGACTCGAATGGTTCCATCGAGTAGCGCATCGTCGATTGCTTCCACCGGGACGCTAGCAGTGCTTTGGCCCGCGGGGATGGTAATCGAGGCAGGGAGCTTGATTTCAGACAGATCGTTGCTGGAAAGGGTAACAATCAGTGGCGTATTGATGTCGAATCCCAATCGCTGCACGGTCAGGGTCGCAGCAAGTTTTCCAGCATCTTCTGCAACATTGGCTTTGTCTAGCGACAGAGTCAAACTGGGAGGAGGTCCGACGGCAATAGAAAATTGTTGCTGGCTGGATGCGCCGTCGTCGTCGGTTACCTTCATGGTAACCGTGTAGGTGCCTTGTGTGGCATAGGTGTGCGAGCCATCAAAAAAACCGGCGGTGTTAATGCCAGCAGAACCAAGTCGTTCAATCGTTGCAGCGCCGGTATTCAGAGCCGAACCGTCCCCCCAGTTGATGCTGTAGGTGAATGTTTCGGCAAGCGGCGGAGTTGCTTGACTAGCACCAAATCCTGGATCTGTGAACTGACCCATTTTCGGAATCGAAACGGGTTGGCCTAGGGTGGCTGTTTGATTGCCGCGCGATGCGAGCGTTGGGGCAGCATTGGTGATTGCGGCGTTGATCGGAAAAGATACCGAGCCAAATGTCGAACCGTTGAGATTCAGTAGAACTGGAAAGGAAGCATTGTCACCAAAGGTGTGCGACGCATTGACGGTGGCTTGAGGCTTGATCAGTTGCCAACCGATATCTTGTAATCCTGCGTAATCGAGACGAGTGGGAAGCCGTCTGGCTCCAGAATTCGTTTCGGGGGCCATGATTACGAGCCTTCCGTCGACGGAAGTGCCGGACTTCCAGTGGCTTGCGTCGTTGAGAGGGACGGGGGAAACGCCTGCCACTGCAATCGAATTTGCACCGGTAAAGCCCCCTGATACTTTTGCATTCCAGCTAGCGGCCAAGCCAAAACCCAAAACATGCATCAATTCGTGCGAAGCAACGGTGGCGAAATCGAATTCTGCTGGATCCAAACCCACCGTTGTTGCGCCAAAATGCCAACTGGCGGTGGAGGCGAACGTGATTGAGCCGCCCCATGGACCGAAATCGGTCGGAGTGGCGGCGAGCGCGCCGGCTTGGCCGCGAGCTTTTACGGTGTCGATAAAGGTTTGGCTGCTCGAGGTAGCGGAGAAACCGCCTTTTTCGCCCCGACCATATTCGCCTGCTCCAAGGGCTCTCGCCCCGGCGTAAATGAGAATTTCGTTGGCTGCGATGGACAAATTGGTGCGTGTTTCTTGAGCCCCAGAGCCTGGGTTCACAAATTTCGCAGTCCATTGGCTGGTACCAGTGGGCTGGATTGCCGTAAGCTGGTCGGAAAACTTGCTGATAATCGAGTTGGCAACGGACTGGAGGATGTTCTTGCGTTCCTGGCTTGCAAAAAAGCCATTGGAATCCAAAGAATAATCAAATCGGATAGACAGGGGACCGTTGACGGGAGCAGCGCTGACGGTGGCGGCGGAGGTTGAGCCATCGCCCCATTGAACGGATCCGGAGATTGCACCTCCGATGGCGGATGTTTCGAAAACTTGGTTGAAGGAAAACGATTGGCCTTCAGCCGTTAACGGGTAGCGGGAGTCCAGATGCTCGACAACCAACCGGCGCGGTTTGGGTCGGAGCTGTTTTGTGTCAACGAATGTGGAAAGGCCAAAGCGATTAGCAAGCCATTGTTTCAATTGGCTAAGTGACCGATTGGTCCGAGGGCGGTGAGACATTGTTTTGGGCTCCAGTGAAAACCCAACTGTAGCCGCTCGTTTCCGCCTACGAAAGATGGAAAACATCTTTCGTAGGCGATTGTTTTTCGCAGTTAACCAACCTGTCTTTGCAGAGGCAAAACGGCTGCCGCAAATTCACGGAGGGTGGCGTGCTTTGGGGCTGGTCGAGACGCGATTTGCTCGATGCTGATTGGATCGATACTGGGCGGGGCGATTTCCAATCCAGTTTGCAGTTCTCCGCGAACTACTTTGACGTCTCGGGGTGCTTCGATGCCGATCGTCACTCGGTTGCCGCTGACCTTTGAGACGATCAGCGTAATGTTGTCCCCGATAACGATCCGTTCACCTTCTTTGCGACTTAGTACTAACATGTTCTAGTTCTTCCTTGATGTTGGCTAGCAATAATTGAAACAATACACAGTTGACGATTCCACAGTCCGTTCGACGCTAAGTGTGCTAACACCGTTCCAAAGGTTCGCAAATCTTGTACAAAATCTTCAAACACGGGAATTAACCTAAAGTCCTTCGTGTTGATGTCCAATTTGCTTGGAAATTCCCTGAACGAGTTTTCAAATCGGAGTGCAAAATCTTCAAAAACCTTTGAAGAAACTGCTTTTCGCGGGCTGAAATCTCAAATCGAGAAGTTCATTTTGCAAAGTTAGATTTGCTTGCATTCCTTTGTAATCAAGGTCGAATTGATTGAGGTGCAAGTAGTTTCGTAGAGTCAGTTGACACGGTTGGTCAACGGAAGAAGAAAGATCGTTTTTTTGTTTGTATCGGGCGGAGATGATTCGCAGGAAGCCGTTGTCGAGTTGGCTAGTTTTCGTTGGCTAGACGGTGCGTTTCATCTTGTTTCGCGCTCGAGACAGGAAGGGGCCGATGCTGTTTTCTGGCATACCCAAGTGGGAGCCGATGTCGCTGTAGGATTTGCCTTCGAGGTGAAACATTCTGACAGCGGCAGCTTCGTTATCAGACAATTTGCTCAGCGAAGATTCGAGTAGCTCGATGCTTTCTTCGGTGTAAGCACTTGTTTCACGCGAGGCGGGTTCTTTGGAATTAGGCAGGTCGGAATGATGCGCATGGGGCAATCTCAATTGGGAGATGCGACGTATTGCGATGCGGCGAGAGACGACGGTCAAGTAGGTCGCGAGCGAGCTCAAACCTCGAAAGCGTCGGAGGAGAGCGTAGTCGTTTTTGATCCAGGCGAGAAAAACGTCTGCAACGAGATCTTCTTTGAGTTCGGTGGAAAGGTGAACGTTTCTCGCCGTTGCGGAGTGTTGGACGACATGGATAACCAGTCCGAGAAAGCGATCAGCGAACTTCTCCCAAGCATCTGGAGCGTGGTCCAAGCAGTCACGCAACAGATCTCGATCTAGGTTGGATAGAGCCACGTTGTTACTTGTTAAGAAGAGGTCGATCGAAGGTGGAGCGGCGGAGGGGTGTGGGACACAACCTCCCGCAGAATCCTTCAATATTAGGTGCCTGGAGTGCCGACAGCAAGCAGATTCGGGTTGCTTGACACTCCAAACTTGGACCCCTACCATGCGGCTGGGGATATCTGGGCGAATTGGGGGTTTTTGGCGACACATGTTGCTGGATGCTTTGAACAAGAAGCCGTTCGAGGAGCAACTTCATCGATGAAGTGTCCCCTGGGAAATGTTTTGAGCGTCATTTAGTTCGCTTTTACTTCTTTTTTTGATGCCTGCAGAAAGGTTTTTCAGCCATGGCCCACGTTGTTACCCAGCCTTGCGTTGGCTGCCGATACACCGATTGCGTTGTAGTTTGCCCGGTCGAGTGCTTTTATGAGGGGGAAAAGATGCTGTACATCCATCCCGAAGAGTGCATCGATTGTGAGGCTTGCGTTGCGGAATGCCCAGTCGAAGCGATCTTTCATGAGGACAATGTTCCTGACGAGTGGAAGAACTACATTGAAATGAATGCGGAGTTGTCGGCAACATCCAAGGTGATTACCGAAAAGAAAAAGCCGCTTGCAGATTCGTAGGCCGCCCGTTGCAAATCCCTGTAAAAACGCAGTCGCGATGGCTCGCTCTCCATGCAGCATGGCAGGGCGGAGCCGTGGGCCGCAAGGCGATCTGGAGGCTGGCGAGTCGGGGTGGACGGAAAAGAAAATGGCGAGAAGGATTCAGGTTCTGGGCGGCGATAGTCGATACACTCGGGCCTCGATGACGAGAAACCGGAAGTCAAAGCGACAACAAGCGTTGACAGTCCCGAACCTTACGCTAGGATTTCGGGTCCAAATTTCGGAGCGTTCGTAAGGACCTTGGAATTTGCGCGCGTAGCTCAGTTGGTTAGAGCGCGTCGCTGATAACGACGAGGTCCCTGGTTCGAATCCAGGCGTGCGCATTACTTAGCTCGAGGTGGTTTATCGATTGTAGGGAGACTTACAATCGGCAACCGCAAGAGACTTGAAAAAGGAGATTGATTTCGCCTTTTCAAGAGAAGCGAGTGAGGTAATGATGTTGGCCGCGGCGAGAAATCGCTGTTGCCGAGATGGACGAAGTTGCAAAACGGTTGTCCAAGTTGGTTCACGGGGGTGTAGCTCAGTTGGGAGAGCATCTGCTTTGCAAGCAGAGGGTCATGGGTTCAAGTCCCTTCACCTCCACTCGGGAATCAAAACAGAAAATAAGTTCAAAAAAGGCCTTGCGGCCTGAACCAAAATCTGGATGATTCTCGCTCCCTTGACCGGGACAGTCGCTCAGCGAATGAAACGGTCAGCGGAAAAGTCGCCAAAGAAAAAAAGGAAATGCAGTTGACACCCGTCACTGAAACCTTTAACATGGTGACCCCTCGCAAACGAAACTTTTCAAGAATCGAATGCGTGGAAATTGATCTTTGACAATTTGGTTGGATTGGTAGATGGCATCTTATTGTGCATCACCTGGTTGCTTCGCAAGAAGTGATTGGCGGGTGCACAGCAATGAAAGTTTGAAACCGGTGTTGTGATATTTTTAGGTAGCCTGAAAAGGTTGCCTGGGATTTCTAAAGCTGGTTCGAACGAGCGCAATTGAAAATATGATAGGCGATAAAGTAATCCAAGGCCTTTATTGGTGTGAACCGAAGAAGTGTCGATGGAATGCGATCGGATATCAAGTGCGGACCTGGTGCAGTAGTGACGAGCGAAAGTGAGTTGCTGTTGGTTGGGTTCAAGTTTGAGATTCCGATGGTCAAGTTACTAAGGGCGCACGGGGGATGTCTTGGTATTGAGAGGCGACGAAAGGCGTGGAAGTCTGCGAAAAGCTTGGGGGAGCCGACAAACAGGTGATGAGCCCAAGATTCCTGAATTAGCATGCACTGAATACATAGGTGCATTGCGGCCAACCCAG
>CAIXME010000346.1 GCA_903920425.1 uncultured Pirellula sp.
GAAATCCGCTAGCTTCTCAAGCAGACCTTCGCGAATGAGGAAATCGGGTTCGCGTTCCTCTGGCCTTAGTCTGCACCAGATTTCTGGTACGAACATGCTGATGTCGTGGCCAACCTCTATTTCAGGACCAATATGTCCAGCGGCGGTGCTGTACCCGCCGAGCCCAGTCAAAATCATGCTGACGATCACTGCGTTCAAATCGTAGCAGAGGTTGAGTGCATTGAACGGCCCTTTGGTCAGTGCTCCTTCGCTTCCCGCGCCGGTCGTGGATGGGCTTTTTCCGGTCAAGGAACAAACGTAGTCCATTATCAATTCGGGAAGCTCTTGATAGTGGATAGGGTTGTAGACCGCCAGCGATCGGATTCCAGCTGCAATCTCTGGAGGATTGTTTCGGCGACCTGCTAGGATCGATCCAACGGGAATGAGAACGCTTTCACCTGCAGGGGTTGCCCTGTAAAGCTGCATTCCGCGGAACGCCACATAGCGATCGAAGGGATCGATCAGGTCTGGTCTGTCCTGCAAATAGCGAGGGTTTTTGGAGGGCTTTCCGTCCACCAACCGTGGTTGTGACGAGGATACCACGAACGACTGATTGCCCTGCATAAAGCTATCGAGACGCTTTTGCATCGGTGCAGAATATTGTTCAAAGTCGATGATGTTGGCTATCTCTTTGCCGACAACTTCGCGGTTGAGCGGTTCGAAATTGCAAAAGAAATTGCCAACGTCGGCGATGTCTTCTTCGGTCTGTTTGTCGAGTCCTCGGTGCACGGCGTCGTCAGGGCGTTGGAACAGTCGGTACTCGCAATTGGCAACGAATTTATAACTGCGCTCGGCAGGGAAGGCTGGTGATTCAGGGAGGGTATGGAGGAAACGCTTTGGTACAACCACACTGGCCGTGATGTCATCTTCCAGTTGGATTTTCGTTGCGGCCGCAAAATCCTGGCGGAGTTTGTACATTCTCCATCGGCCGAGCCGGTCTAGTCCAACGCGCAAATACATGCCAACCAGTTTTCGGTTCCCGTATTTGAGTTCGTGACCGTTGTCTCCGTTGACGACATCCACCCCAAAGTGTTCTCGCCAATTTCCGTTCCATTCCGGCTTGCAAAAGCGTTTGATGATGAACGCCATCGCGTAGAGGTGCGTGGGGATGGTGCTAAGCCATTGGTTGTATTTTTCTGTGTATTCACGGGAAGGCGTTAGGAGTTTGATAACGCTGCCGAGGGTCCGATTGGGATCGAGAACTTTTCGGCTTTCCCGCCGAGCGTAATCAGGTTTCTCAGCTGACTCTTCACGCCAGCGATCTGAGTAGTCGCGGTCGAATATCGCTTGCAGTTGGTTGAAATCGCTATCCATGTCGGAAACGAAGATCGGGCCTCCCTGCATGTAGTCACGGAGCGATTTGCTGATTTCGCTCTTACCGCCCCCGCTAACCGTGCACGGCTTGTGGCACACCGTTCCTTCTCCACCCGTGCCGATCAATCGCCAAGAGGGAGCACAGGGGTGTTTTTCCATTTGTACTTTGTAGCCGCTTGGAGCCATGTACACATTGCCTTGCGCGAGCGGGATAGACCGTTCGATGCCCTCATGGTTCCATCGAATCGATCGATCGAATAGCGATGCAAACGCGTCTTCTGGAACATAGACCAATTTTGGATGGATGCGGTCGATGCCGTAGCCTTCTGGTTGGACATCCACAAAGCTGGAGTAGTCGCTAGCGATGTCTGCAAAGGAACGACCGTTGTACCTGCGAGAGTTCCATTGGAAGTCTTCGCCCAGGTTGTGAGAAACGAAGGCCAAGGTACCGCCTGCATGTTCCTCTTCGACGTTCCCTAGCAAATTCGCAGCGAAACTAATCTGCGTTTTCACTTCCTTTTTGCAGTATCCATAGTAGTTGTCTGCAATGACCGTTACGATGACGCCGGCCCGCGTTCGGCAAGTGATTTTGAACGCTTGTCCGTCGTTATACTTTTCGTCCGGCGAGGACCAGCACATGCGATCCTCGCGTTGTTTGGAGGTCGCTTGGTCGACATGCGGAAGTCCTAGATCTTTCTTTTTCAGATGGACCAGGTGAGGAGCCAGGATCACGCATCCGGTGTGACCTGTCCAGTGCATGCAGTCGAGAGCCGCATCGTTTTCGGGGATCAAAGGGTCGCCCGCGTTACCGAAAATGGACTCTACGAAATCAAGATTGCTGACAAGTCCCCCGGGAGCGAAGAAACGAATCTCCATGGTCTTGTGTTCGCAGTATCCTGGCACCGATGGGCAAACCAGCGGTCGAATCAACAACGAAACAAATGTCTTGGCTGGTGTCGAATTCGACTGAGTGAAAGGAAGTTCGAGCAATGCGTCTGGTGGACGGGTTGCGTGCTGAAAAAGCTTGGCGAAAACAGCCTTGGGGACCGCGCGTTTGTCACCAGCGATGGGCAAACCTCCTTCTGCAACGTGAAACGTACCCTGCGTCGTCCGCCGATCCGCTCGGGGGTTATGCAATACGCCGTTTGCGACGCGGTAAGAGCTAACTAGTTCGTTTTCGAATCGTTCTCCTCCGTCGGGCAAGCTCAATTGTCGAGCAAGTCCATGATGGTCCAGGACAAGAGTCATGGAAGGCAATTGAAGCGGGCTCTCGAGCGGTATGTCAGAAAAATGGTCCGCCAAGAAAGACTCAATGCGTTGATCGATGGGGGCTCGAAGCTGAGAAAGCAAACGGTTCTTTTCCTCGAGGTTGGCCAACAGCCCTTCCGGCAGGTCAACACGTTGTCTCGCTTCTTCGTCCAGCACCAAATCCGATGCGGCCATTTGCATGTAGATGTACTGCCGAAGCGTTTCGGCTGCCTTGGGATCCCGATCTGTCTTGCGAGACCAAGATAAAACGCGTTCAGGGGAGTCGATAAGCCATCCACGTTCAATCGATCGATCAGTCATGGGATTTCGTTTGTGCCAGTTTAATGGTGGTGAATGCGGTGGTTCGTTCCTAGAGATCGCGGTACCGTTCGCAATGGAAACAGCGACCGCGATGGCAGGCAACCGTGATTAGAATGGAGGGCCAAGGAGAGTTGGCAAGAGGCAATTACAAATCATACAATTCCGGATCGACGTTTGGGGCTTCAAAGAACCGAGACAGTTTTTTTCCCCTCGATTCCTGGGCTGCAAACGGATCCCCATCCCCATCCAATGCATCTCCCATTTCTTCATCGATTTTGTCCGGGTCTTCGCCTGCTTCCATTCGCTTGATAGCTTCCAGCATCGCACCGTTGGGCTGCATGCCAGTCATGTCAAACATCCGTTTCATCAAGTTCGCCATTTGGCGAGGATCTTCAGGCCCATCGCCGTCACCTTCCATGTGCGGCGCCATCTCCGCCATCAGTTGCTCCATTTTGCTTTCGTCGACGTTTTCAAATGGATCCTTGGAAGCGGCGTTTTCCGTTAGGCCTTTGGAGATGGCAAATCGAGATACCTTCTTCTCCAATTTCTTACGCCCACACTTTGGGCATTTCGGGTTGGCGACCGTGTTCATCGACCTTGCAAAAAAGCTATAGATCGTATGGCAAGGCGGGCAGTAGAATTCGTAAATTGGCATGGCAAGAAGGGCTCCGCAAACGAGTAAGACAGCGTCGTAAAGGGTACCGGATCTCGTTTAGTTAGTCAGCACCGGTTTTCTTCTTAACTTGACCCGTGCCGAGCAATCAAGGTATTATTGCAACCCGTGCTAAGCTATGCGATCGACAAAGTAGCTATGCTTATCTGCTACTCCTCTTCAATCAATTCTGGCATTGCAACATCTTGTCCGAACGGCCACGCCCACTGCACGACCAAAGCCCCGATCTCGAAAGCGGCGATGGGCAATTGATAGGCTCACAAGCTGCAGACCCACCATTGTTGCCGACGCCAGAATTGCTTGCCGATCTGGCTGCGAATAGTCAACGTCTAGAGCAATCGACTCCAGAAGAAATACTGAGTTGGGCGATCGAAAGATTTGCGGACAAGTTTACGATGGCGACCGCGTTTGGGCCGGAAGGGATGACTATCCTGGAAATGCTCTCTCGAATTGCACCAAAGACTTGGGTCTTTAACCTGGACACGGGGTATCAGTTTGAAGAGACGCTCGCGTTGAGAGATCGCGTGGCGGAAGTATATGGCATCGAGGTAGAGCTGTTGCGTCCTGAGTTGACTGTGCTGGAATATGAAAAATTGCACGGCGGTCCGGTGTATGTCAGCAATCCAAATCAGTGTTGCGCGGACCGCAAGCTCACTGTTCTCAAGCGGGCTGCTCGTGGGATGCATTGCTGGGCCAGTGCCATTCGAAGAGACCAAAGCCCCGACCGAGCTGTTGCTCCCATTGTGGGATGGGACAAGAAATTTCACTTGGTGAAGGTAAGTCCGCTGGCTAATTGGACTAAAAAAGACGTATGGGATCGAATTATAGGACGCAAAATCCCATACAACCCGCTTCACGACCAAGACTACCCTAGTGTCGGCTGCAAGCCATGTACTCGTCGGATTTCTATTGGAGAAGACGACCGTGCAGGTCGATGGAGTGGTACGGGAAAGACCGAATGCGGACTGCATACTCAGGATTGAGGTCGCATTTCTAGCTCTTGGACCTTGTCCGAAACCACCGTCTTATGTTAGGCTACGGAACTCGGTTGGCGCGACGATCACTGATTTCTTAGCGGCGACGTTGATAATTTTGTCACTGGATGAGAACGGTATGCCCGTTTCTCAATTGATTAGGAGCATTTGTTCGTGGGTGTAAAGAAAACAGGTCGGGGGCGTCGAAAGATCGGTCGTAAGAAGAGACGGATGCGAGCTAGGATTAGACACCGAAAGAAATAGTCGTCTGGTTTAGAATTGGCTTTTAGCCATATCCTGACTTGTTCTTTTGCACAACGTTGCACCGGCAGCAGTCTTGCGCCGGTAGCTGGCTAGCGACGGGTTTCTTGCCCGTCTCGTTTGTGCCTGCACGCTCCTAAGTAGAGCTACGTAATCGGTGGTATCGGGCGATTTGCCGGACTGATCGCGCCCCTCCTTCTTGTCCATTCCCCAAAAATTCGACTATCCCGGAGTTTTCGATTGCGCGGGTCTCCGCCTCGAATTATACTTCCGGGTAAGTTTTTGTCGGGAACTCGGTCTGCAGACAGGGTTTGCCGGCCTCTCACGTGTCTCCCTTAGTGGACCATCAAGCTGTGAAATCCTTGGTATCGCATTGTATTTTGGTCGTGGCAAGCGTGCTGTCTGTCGCTTGTTGTGCTTGGGCGCAGTCACCCAGCGATTTGGCTGGCGGCGATTCGTTGACGCGGGCTTCGCTGCCGGCGTTAGCGCCGCGCAAGCTGGCTGAAGGGGTTATGACGGTTGTGTCGCCGGATCAGAATTCGGAAGATACGTCCCTCGGACCTTTTGACTTGGATTTGGTTGCCAAGCATCCCGAACTCGCGTGGACTGCCCCGGACTTCCCGGATAACAAGCCATTCTTTGCCTCTCCCACCGAAACGCTTCTTTCGATGTCTCGGGACGTAACGCTCCGGCACGACATTTGGGCTCTGGAGTTCTCGTTCAAGCCGGCTAGGCTTATTGAAGTGGACGTGCCAATGCCGAGCGGGAAAATGCAGCGTAAGGTCGTTTGGTACATGCTTTACAAGGTCCGGTACACGGGCAACGATCTCTCGCCCAAGCTGGACACTGCCTCCGACGTACCGGACGTTCCTGCAAAGGTTCGTTTTGAGTCCGTTCGATTCTTGCCACGATTTTCGATTGTCAGCAAAGAACGTAATCTCAACCTGGATGCGCAAATCATCCCGTCTGCTATTCGCGCGATCGCCGATCGTGAACGAGTTGGAAAGCCCATCTACGATCACGTGGAGATCGGGAAGCTCGACATCAAAGCGAGCGAGCTCGGTGCAGACAACGCGATTTGGGGTGCAGCGACTTGGGTTGATGTGGATCCAAGACTCGACTTCTTTGCGATCGATGTTCGCGGCCTGACAAATGCGTACAAGATTCGAGTTGATTCGAGCGGCAAGCAAAATTTTGATCGCAAGACTTTGCGTGTCTACTTTTGGCGACCTGGCGACGCGATCGACGAGTCCAAAGACCGCATCATCCTCGGTCTTCCAGCTTTGGAAAACAAGACGCGGTTAGAATACTATCTTCAGCAGTTTAACCTCAAAGAACGCCTTGATTATCAATGGATATACCGCTAAACTTGTGCCCCCGCAGTTGGCGGTACGTTTAGTTGTTTCTATTAGTCTGACTGATACAGGTAGATTGCTCGATGGCACACAAGAAAGGTCAGGGGTCCACGCGAAACGGTCGTGACTCCAATGCACAACGTCGCGGAGTGAAGAAGTTCGGTGGAGAAAAGGTGTTCTCCGGCAACATTCTGATCCGTCAGGTCGGGACCAAGTGGCATCCAGGCCGTAATGTAGGAATGGGCAAGGACTACACGATTTTCTCCTTGATCGAAGGCAACGTGTATTTTGACCGAGAAGGTCGCCGGATCAACGTTCGTCCTGCAGACGCGCCAGCTGAATCGGCGTAGTGTCCGTTTAACAGAAAATGTTATCTCGCGGGTCATGCTCGCGAGTTTTTTTATTTAATGGAGCGGTTATCTGCGCTCCGTGCTTCTGGTTTTACCAAGATCTGATCGTTCATCATGTTCGTCGACCGCGTCGAAATCGAAGCCATTGCTGGTCGGGGCGGAAATGGTTGTATGGCATTCCGCCGAGAAAAGCACGTGCCGCGAGGCGGGCCCTGCGGTGGTGACGGCGGCAACGGTGGCAGTGTTATCATCCGTGCCAAATCGGGTGTGAACTCGTTGGTGTCTTTCGCTCACCAACGCCATTGGCGAGCAGAGAGCGGCAGCCCTGGACTTGGCTCCAATTGCCACGGCAAATCGGGACAGGATTTGATCCTAGACGTCCCTCCTGGAACGGTCTTGTTGGACCGAGAGTCCGGTATGGTTTTGCGAGATCTCGTCAATGACGGAGATGAGATCATCGCGGCGCGGGGAGGCCGAGGTGGTTGGGGCAATACCCACTTCAAGACATCGACAAACCAAGCGCCACGCGACACGACCGGTGGTGGATTGGGAGAGCAGAGAAGGCTGATTCTCGAGCTGAAGACGATTGCGGACGTTGGTTTGATCGGTATGCCCAACGCAGGCAAGAGCACGTTGTTGAGTAGGCTTTCGCGTGCTCGCCCAGAAATTGCTGACTATCCGTTCACGACCAAGTTTCCAAATTTGGGTTTGGTTTCTGCGGACTTGGATCGGAACTTTGTTTTGGCTGACATTCCTGGTTTGATCGAGGGTGCGGCTCAGGGGCACGGTTTGGGTCACGATTTCCTTCGTCAC
>CAIXME010000347.1 GCA_903920425.1 uncultured Pirellula sp.
CCAATACCATTGTCTTCCACGGTGAGCTGCTTACTTCCGTCGACTGTATCATCAAGAAAAACGGTGATTTCGCCCCAATCACTGGGGCGACTTTCCTGAATTCTCCGACAAACGACCGCGTCTCTTGCATTCTGGATGAGCTCGCGCAACGGAACTTGATAGTCCACCCCATACAAGGCAAAGCCGCCAAGAGTCTCAATTAGTTTTGGAACATCAGATATCCTGGGACGAAGATCTACTGGCCGCCAACCGTCTGTTGAGACAAAATTTGCGAACTGATTAGGGGAAGACAAACCGGCAACTCGATTTGCCCCCAGTTGTTTGTCTTTTGAGGAAAAAAAATCCTCGGCATTTCGAAGTTCAGTATCTGCGATTTTAGCAAGATCGAAGAAGGTCCACCAACTCTCTCGATCCTCGGGCTTAAATGAAGCCGCTGTCCGATAAACCAGACGTTTGTTGTTGTCACAGTATGGCTTGTGAATGCTTGTTTGAGCTTGCCAATGCATCAATGAAACACCCGAAGGCCGTCGAAGCGAAAGCGCGAGCGACGGTGCACGTCGACCATCAATGTGACATGCATCGCAAACTCGCAACAAGTAAGCAAGCTTTTTTCCGTCAATCGACCAACCTGGCGGACAATCTTCTGTTGGAATCGCTCCCAGCGGATGGTTCAGTATCGAAGAACTATCAAGCTCCTCAATTGACCACCAATGGCTATAGGCAATTTGACCAATGTAAAGGCCTAGATAGTCCCGCAACTCTTGGTCATCAAGCAAGTACTTTCCAGCAAAACTATCAACGCCAAGCTTTGCCGCTCGCTTCGCATGATTATCTCTAAGCGCTTTGTCGATTGCCTGCGCCGATGGTTGTTGATCGCCATGTTCGGTGAATAACTCTTTGATCTTTCCAGGATAGGCAGCCAAAGCGAGTCCAAGGTCGTGCAATAAAAACGCCCCACCAAGCACAAAAGTTTCGAGTGGGTTATTGAGTACCTCACCCCCGTTGAGCACATCCAAAATTTCCCATAACGCATCGATGTGCCTCATGTCATGAATCGTCAATTGCGTTAGGTTCGCTGGTAGCGTCCTGGCTATCTCGTCGCAACTTGTTCTAAATTCAGTGAAGCTAGACCGAAGTCTTTCCACAAATCTTTTTTCCGCAGAATTGTCAAAAGATTCCCTCCCAAGTGTTGTTCTCCATGATTTTGTGTTCGTGATCGTTTCCAATGAATATTCCCCAAAGCAGGTCTTTTACGGTCGGGTTCGCGAGCTATTGTCGATGCTCGACAACGAGTCAGCCTCGGACAGAGCCTAGAAATGTCGTTTACTGATTTTTGCCGGTAATCGATTTCCAGCTCTCTTCAATTCTCGAGCCACATTCCCGGAGAGTCCAATCACCCAAGTCACTTACATTCCATAAAACGTCCCGTTCTTGATTTGCGTTTGGGCGAACGCCATGATGAATTGCTGCCATTTTTATCAATGTTGTTTCATCTATAGTGATACGCAGATTACCGATCAGCTTGGTTTCGATGCTACTACCATTCCGATTTAAAACATCGACCGTTATGCGGTGTTCGTTAACAAGATCTGCATCTGCGACGTTCTTGTTGAGTTCCTCGACTGGGATTGGATCATCAACGTAGATCTCATAGACATACCACAGCGGGTTCTTGCGAGCGCTAACGGCCAATAAGCATTGCCAAACGGTTGGCGCGACGCAAAACGCTTCGTTGGATACATCAACATCCAAATAGTTGAAACTCGGTTTTCGAAGTTCGGTCATGGGGTTGTTGATCTCTGTACAATTGGTCGACAGATGGTACCACATTGGAAGGCATCCTCGTTGATTAGAGTTTGAGCAAATAATGGATGGAGTCGACTA